>NZ_JBASXC010000130.1:0-10420 GCF_049276775.1 Rhodoluna sp. | reverse complement strand
GGCAAGCACAGCGGAGGCTGCGTTGGTGCCGTGAGCCGAAGAAGGGATTAGGCAAACATCGCGCTGGGCATCTCCGCGAGAAAGGTGATAACCACGAATTGCCATCAAACCAGCAAGCTCTCCCTGGCTACCGGCGTTTGGCTGAAGTGACACTGCGTCATACCCCGTCACGTCGCAGAGCCAACCCTCAAGCTCAGAGATCAAGGCAAGGTAGCCCTCGATGTCTTCCTTGGGCGAGAAGGGGTGCAGGTTTGAAAACTCCGGCCAGGTGACCGCTTCCATCTCGGTGGTGGAGTTTAGTTTCATCGTGCAAGAGCCAAGCGGAATCATTCCGCGATCCAGTGCGTAATCGAAATCTGCTAGACGCTTCAGGTAGCGAAGCATTGCCGTTTCAGAGTGGTGAGAGTTGAAGACCAAGTGGGTCAAATATTCTGACTTTCGGTCAAGTCCGGCAACTCTGAGACTGCCAGATGGGCTGTATACATATGAGACTTTGTTGGCACCAAAGACGGCTGCAATTTGGTCAAGGATTTCTGGGCTGATGGTTTCGTCAATAGAAATACCTATTGTTGAATCGTCAACTACCCTCATTGTCAGATCGTGCTGCCTACCCTTGGCAAATATTGCCTTGGCATCAATTCCTGTGACTTGGAAAGTGTCAAAAAAGTCAGTTTCGGTGACCTGTAGCCCGGCGGCCCGGATGGCATCGGCAAGGGCCTGAGCTTTCAGGTGAACTTCAAGAGCGATTGATCGCAAACCTTCTGGTCCGTGGTAAACCGCAAACATTCCGGCCATGACGGCAAGTAGTACCTGAGCGGTACAGATATTTGAGGTTGCACGCTCGCGCCTGATGTGTTGCTCTCTAGTTTGAAGGGTCAACCGGTAAGCCGGAGCACCATCGGCATCTAGTGATACACCAACTAATCTTCCAGGCATAGATCTTTCAAGATCAGCACGAACGGCTAGGTAGCCAGCGTGTGGACCACCGAAGCCCATCGGAACACCAAATCTCTGAGTGGTTCCAACCACCATGTCGGCCCCGGCATCTCCTGGTGCTTCAATGAGGCAAAGTGCCAAGAGGTCGGCAACAGCAACCGCCATTGCACCAACTGAGTGAGCTGCGTCAAAAATTGGTTTTAGCTGGGTAAGTCTTCCGGAGGCTCCAGGGTATTGGACCATGACGCCGAAGTAGTTTCCCGTTAGCTCGGCCGCACCCTTCGAGGCATCGAAATAAGCAATTTTTATTCCAACCGGCTCTGCTCTGTGTTCAAGTAGGGCCTTGGTTTGCGGCATGGCGTCAGAGTCAACGTAAAAGACATCCATCTCGTTGGTTGAAGATCTCCGCGATAGCAGCATTGCTTCGGCCGCAGCAGTTGATTCATCAAGCATCGAGGCATTTGCAGTTTTCATCCCGGTTAGTTCATTGACCATGGTCTGAAAATTGATTAGCGCCTCTAGACGCCCCTGAGAAATCTCCGGCTGGTAAGGGGTGTAGGCGGTGTACCAAGAAGGATTCTCAAGAATGTTTCTCTTGATTACACCAGGTGTAAAGGTTCCGTAGTAGCCCTGACCGATCAAAGAGGTCGTGATCTTGTTGTTTCTGGCGTGGGCGCGAAGCGCCTTGAGCGTGTCTGGCTCAGACAAGGGATCTGGCAGCTTTCCGTCGCCTTCGAACTGAATGGCTTTGGGAAGAGCGGTTGCCATCAGCTCATCTAAAGATGAGTAGCCAAGCTCTTTGAGCATTGCTTGCTGCTCTTGATTGGTAGGGCCAATGTGACGATATTTGAAGTCTTTGTGCTCAGGAAGCAATTTTGACTTAGCCCTCTCCGGTTAGTGCGGCGTATTCCTCATGGGTTAGCAGTGCTGGAAGCTCCGTGAAACGAATCTTGATAAGCCAACCAGCACCAAATGGGTCATGGTTTACAAGTTCAGGGTTTCCAGAAACTACATCGTTTACCTCAACGATTTCGCCGTCAACCGGAGCGTAGAGCTCGCCGACGCTTTTGGTGGATTCGATCTCACCGCAGATCTTCATATAAGTAGTAGAGGAGCCAACCTTTGGAAGGTCGACAAAAACGATGTCACCCAACTTTTCGGCTGCGTACTCGGTGATTCCAACGGTGGCGACATCGCCATCGATTGAAAGCCACTCGTGCTCTTTTGTGTAGTGAAGACCCTCGCGGTTGATCATGCTTTTTATTTCCTCTGAGATTTGACTAGTTTTTGGCTCTTTTATAAAAAGGTAGTTTCACAACCCTAAACGCTGTTTGCGTACCCCTGATGTCCACGCTAATAGGCGTGTCGAGTTCGGCAAAATCGGCGGAGACATAAGCCATGGCAACTGGAACACCAAGCGTTGGAGACAAGGCTCCCGAGGTAATCACGCCAACTGACTCAGTCGAAACTTCAACAAAAACTTCATAGTCTGCACGAGCAGCTCGCTTGCCCGAACCTTCTAATCCAACTAGAACCTTGCTGGGCGCAACCTGAGAGAGTTTCTCAAGAGCTGCTTTGCCAACAAAGTCTCCTGGCTTATCTAGCCGAACTACTTTTCCAAAGCCAGCCTCAAAAGGATTGATCTCAAGGTTCATCTCGTGACCGTAGAGCGGCATTCCAGCTTCAAGTCGCAATGTGTCTCGGCAGGCAAGGCCGGTGGGCAGAAGACCTTTATCTTTACCGGCAGCAAAGATTGCGTCCATGACTGAAGCAGCAGATTCCACGGGGATGTAAATCTCGAAGCCATCCTCACCGGTGTATCCGGTTCTAGCCAAAAGGCAATCAACACCAGAGAGCTCCGCTTCGGATATGGCGTAGTACTTCAAATCCTCCAGGGGAGAAGTTGTAATTTCAGAAAGAATTGCAACTGAATTAGGTCCCTGAATTGCAAGAAGGGCCCAGAGATCACTCTCATCCCTTACCTCAACTGCGAAGGCCTTGGCACGCTGCCCCATTTGAGCAACTACAACTTCTCGGTTGGAGGCATTAGCTACAACCAGGAATGCGTTTTGGCCCAAGCGGTAAACAATCAAGTCGTCGATGATCCGGCCTGACTCGTTGCAGATCAGGGAGTACTTGGCGCGTCCAATAGCAATTTCTGAAGCTGCCCCAACCAGGGCAAAGTCCAAGTAAGCAGCCGCGTCCTTGCCTTCGATAAAGATCTCACCCATGTGAGAGATATCGAATAGGCCGGCAGCTTCTCTAACTGCGTGGTGTTCGGCAAGGTCTGAGCTATACCGCACCGGCATCTCCCAGCCACCAAAATCGGTGAAGCTGGCGCCAAGGGCCTCGTGCTTATGCCTCAAGGGGATGGATTTCATGTCACTAATCTAAGGGGGAAACTAGTCCCCAAAAACCGCCTGCCTGGAGTCTCAGGAATGTCAGTTGCTGGGCCTAGCTTTTGAGCATGAAGACATTAGAGGTAGCGATTTACTGGTTCAACAAGATCTGGCCCTGGGTTGTAATACCTACCCTTATCTTCGGATCAATCGTCGTTGGACTTTTATGGGGCGAAGCAAAGAAGGGGTTGAAGAGCTAAGCATGGGATTTATCGACTGGCTAAAAAAAGTATTGAGCTATGACCTGCCTATTCAGCGTCCGCCTTCGAAACAAGTCGGAAAGCCTCAAATGAACGAGGGCGATTTTCACTCCGGACCGGAGGGCTATTCACCTAGCACGCCATACCCTGAAACTTTCTATGGATCCGGGGGCTCAAGCGACCACGGCCACGACGAGGGTGATTTCAACCGCTAGAAATTTGCAGGGCTCTTTTCTAGATTAAATGTCACCCCCACGGGCATTAGAAGTCAAGGCAAAGGAGTTCTTTACAAATAGGCTTGAGAGATGGACGCAAAACCAAAAGATGTATTCGGGACCTTCGCTCGCATTGAGATGTTTACCTGGGCGATGTTGATCGCCGCAATAATCGCTAGAGAGACAATTGGCATTGCCTCAAATGTCTTCTTCATTGCTGGAGCTACCCACGGATTTGCCTTCATTGGGTATGCGACAACGGCTGTTCTGGTTGCCGTTAATCAGCGCTGGGCTATCGGCCGGACCATCTTGGCGGTTGTGCTGGCGATAGTTCCTTTTGCCACCTATCCTTTTGACCGCCACCTCGAGAGAAACAAGCTCATGGATGGCGAGTGGCGAATTGAGGGAACCAAAGACCCTAGAGATAACACCTGGTTCGACAAGACTTTCCGCTGGTTCATCTTCAGGCCAATTCTTCTTATCCTGTTGCTGATTGTTTTTGTGGTTTCTTTGTTTATGTTCTTGATTTGGGTTGGGCCTCCCTATGAGTGGGGACGCTAGAACCACTTAGGTTTAGCCATGAGAAAGCTCTCTCCGGACACTCCTTATTTGGCAATAGATAAGAATCTGCTTGCCAAAAACATTGGGCGCATGGCCAAGAAAACTTCCAAGGCAGGCATCAATCTTCGACCCCACGTAAAAACCCATAAGGTCCCAGAGCTTGCCAAGCTCCAGCTTGCAGCAGGTGCGGTTGGAATTTCGGTTGCAACAATTGGCGAGGCTGAGGTGTTTGCCAAAAAGGGAATCAGAGACATCTTTATTGCGTATCCCTTGTTCGTGACCGAAGCCAAACTCCAGCGACTTATAAAACTCTCACGCAAGGTGAAACTAACTCTTGCCATAGATTCAGCCGAGGGTGCAAAGGCTTTGGCCAAGGGGCTTTCCGGGGTCCGAGTGCTTGTTGAGATTGATAGTGGCCATCGCAGATCAGGTTGCCTTCCAGACCGCGCTGGCGAAGTTGCTCTTGAGGCCAAATCCCTCGGACTAGAACCAGTTGGTATATTCACCTTCCCAGGTCACAGTTATAGGCCCAAGGGAGCAAAGCAAGCGGTGGCCGATGAGCAAAGGGCTCTCAAAGAAGCCGCAACTGCCATGGCCAAGATTGGTATCGAAGCGAAGGTTATTTCCTCGGGTTCAACTCCTTCGGCCGGGATTTCTTCCGAGTCGGCTCGAAACTCGGGCAAAACCAAATCGATTGTCAATGAGCTAAGACCCGGTGTATACATTTTCAATGACGCCCAACAGCTAGAGCTTGGAACCTGCGCGGCAAAAGAAGTTGCACTTTGGGCGGTCGCAACAGTCGTCAGCGTAACCGGCAACCGCATGATTCTAGATTCGGGCAGTAAAACCCTCGGAGCAGATAAGGCAGCCTGGGCTACCGGGTACGGCAGGCTCTTGGATTTTCCAGAAGCTCGCATCGAGGCGCTGTCAGAGCATCACGCCACTGTAGTTTTTCCAATGACCAAGAAACCCAAAGCTGGCACCAAAGCATCCGGCGGCAAGCTACCTAAGATTGGCGACCTGATTCGGGTCGCCCCAAACCATGTCTGCAACGCGGTCAACCTGGTTGATCGGGTGTACCTACTTGAGAGCCAAAAGGTGGTTGGGTCTTTGAAGGTAGCCGCCCGGGGTAAAAATAGCTGACTCCTTCAGTTAGAAACCTTTACAGAACTGAAACTTTAGCTTGACTGTTTCTGAGAGCCGATTATGGGCGACAGAGTAAGCTAGGAAATGTTCGAGAGCCCATGGGGAAGCTCTCTGGGCTCGAGAATTCCAATAACTGACTGGGTGATATTTTGAACCAAGGCTCATCGAAGAGCACAACGGCATCTTCTTCAACCGAGACGACCCCAGCTGTAAGCATTCGGTCTCTAAACAAAACCTTTGGCGACGTCACTGCAGTTTCAAACTTAGATCTTGATATCCCGCAAGGGGAGTTCTTCTCTATGCTCGGTCCATCGGGGTCGGGAAAGACAACCGTTCTTCGTATCATTGCTGGCTTTGAAACTGCTACGAGCGGCCAGGTGCTGCTTGAGGGCTCACACGTCACAGAGCTTGCTCCATTCGATAGAGACGTCAACACTGTCTTTCAGGACTACGCACTTTTCCCACACATGTCCATCCAGCTAAACGTTGAGTACGGACTCCGTGCGAGAAAGATGCCAAAGGCAGAGCGAGCAAAGCTCGCCTCCGAGGCTATTGACTCTGTCAAGCTCTCGCACTTAGCGGATCGACTACCTCACCAGTTATCCGGCGGACAGAGACAGAGAATTGCCCTTGCCAGAGCTTTGGTACTTCGCCCCAAGGTTTTACTTCTTGACGAACCCCTCGGTGCCCTCGATAAGCAACTTCGCGAGGAGATGCAGGTCGAGCTAAAGAGGATTCAACGAGAAGCCGGCATCACCTTTATTTTCGTGACTCACGATCAAGAAGAAGCCATGCGCATGAGCGATCGGATTGCAGTTTTCAATCAGGGAAAGATCGAACAGATTGGCACACCCCGCGAAGTGTATGAAAGCCCCTCGTCTTCTTTTGTTGCTAGCTTCTTAGGGGTTTCCAACCTAATTTCAGGAACCGCCGCAAAAGAGCTATTTGGTTCCGATCAGCTGGTGAATATAAGGCCGGAGCGAATCAGGCTTCTAAAGGAAAGTTCTAAGGTTTCTGAAGGCGAAATCGGAGTCAGGGCAACTATTACGGATGTTGCCTACACCGGAGCCAACACGCTATACGTGTTGGAATCCGATGGCGGACTGCGCATAATTGCTACCAGATTAAATGAAGAGTTACCGGGACAAGACCTAGGTCTTGAAGCGGGTGACAGGGTATTGGCCTCTTTCCGTAAGGAACACGTCGCCAAGATTCCTAACTAAATAATGAGGAGGAACAAAATGAGAAGAAGCAAACTAGCTCTTCCTGCAGTGCTAGCCGCTAGCGCCTTGGTGCTATCCGGCTGTGCAACATCAAGTGGCGAACTGACCCTTACGGTTCCAGATGTCCCAATGAAGGCCGAACTGGGTGACTTCGAAGGTCAACTGAACATCGTTAACTGGGCCGGTTTCGTAGACCCAAAGTGGGTTGACCCATTCACAGCTGAGACCGGTTGCGTTGTCAACAACCGCGACGCCGGTACCAGCGATGAGATGGTCACCCTTATGCGCACCGGTGAGTACGACATCGTGTCGGCTTCAGGTGACGCAGCCCTTCGCCTAATCGTTGGTGGAGACGTGGCACCTCTAAACATGGATCTAATCCCTAACTTCAGCGATGAAATCGCTGAGGGTATGAAGGGTCAGATCTATGACGTTGTAAACGGCAAGCCTTACGGTGTACCAATTGGCCGTGGTGCAAACCTTCTTCAGTACAACGAGGACGTAACCGGTGGAACTCCAGAGAGCTGGGACATTGTTTGGGAAACCGACAGCCCATACGCTGGCAAGATCACCGCTTATGACGCACCAATTTACATTGCTGACGCAGCTGTGTACTTGATGTCCACCAAGCCAGAGCTTGGCATCACTAACCCTTACGCACTGGACGAGACTCAGCTAGCCGCTGCGGTTGAACTGCTAAAGCAGCAGAACACCATCATCGGTGAGTACTGGTCCGACGCTGTGGCTCAGATCACTTCCTTCGTAGGTGGCAACACCGTAGTTGGAACCAGCTGGGAAGTTCTAAAGAAGTTTGCGGCTCAGGACAACCTGAAGACCACACTTCCTGTTGAGGGTTCGACCGGATGGTATGACACCTGGTTGGTTTCAAGCACCTCTCCAAACTCAAACTGTGCTTATGCATGGATTGACTACACCAGCCAGGCAAGCGTTAACGGAGCAATCGCCATGAACTTTGGTATGGCTCCTGCAAACATTGCATTCTGTGCAACCGATGCCGACACTCAGGCTCACTGTGACCAGTTCGCAGCAGAGGACGAGGCGTTCTGGGATCAGGTATGGCCTTGGACCACTCCAATTGAGGAGTGTGTTGATGGACGCACTGACGTTAAGTGCACCAGCTTCCAAGACTGGACCAATGCTTGGGTAACCGTTAAGGGTTAGTTCCAATGCTTTGCCGGGTGGGGGTAAAACCCCACCCGGCAACACCAGTTTCAAAAAACTTATCCCTCAAACTCTTGATAGGCAGGTGAGAAATTGAGCGCAATTCAAAAGGCCCCAGAGCGCCCCGTTTCTACTTACCTTCACAAAAGACCCACCACCAGGCTGGTTGCGCTTCTTGCGCTTCCCATGACCTGGCTGGTTGGGGTCTACATTATTTCGCTTTTCCTACTTCTTATTACGGCCTTTTGGTTCATTGATCCCTTTACCTCAAAGGTGATTCCCGGGTTTACCATCGAGAATTTTGTCAATATCTTTACCGTTCCCGCTTACTTCGCAACCTCCATGCGAACTCTCGGAATTGCAATTGCAGTTACGGTGGTTTGCGTTGCTTTTGCTATTCCTCTTGGATTATTTATGGCCAAGATTGCGAAACCTTGGGTCAGAAATCTCTTGGCTGTTGCAATCACCCTTCCGCTTTGGGCGGGCTATCTTGTAAAGCTTTTGGCTATGCGCCTTACCTTCACTGAGCAGGGATTAGTCAACTGGGCGATGGATCCTTTCGGTATTAGCGGCCCAGGTTTTGGTATTCCAGTGACAATTCTGACGTTGGTCTACTTGTGGTTTCCATACATGGCGCTTCCGGTCTTCACTGCCATTAGACAGTTGCCGCTAAATCTTTTTGATGCCTCAGCTGACCTTGGTGCTAAGGGCTGGGCAACGGTATCTCGGATGGTGATGCCATTGATAACCCCGGCGATTATCGCCGGTAGCGTCTTTACTTTCTCGTTGAGCCTTGGTGACTACCTCGCTGCCCGGTTTGTCGGAGGAAAGACTCAGATGATTGGGTCAATTATTGCCTCGAATATTAATCTAAACCCACCGGTAGCGGCAGCTTTCTCGATGGTGCCAATTGCCTTCGTCGTCATGTATCTGATGGTGGCAAGACGAACCGGTTCACTGGAGAGGATGTAGCCCAAGATGCTTAGATTCTCTCGCCTATCAAGATGGTCGTTGATGGCCATTGTCGGATTCGTACTTATTTTTATGTACGCACCGCTTTCGGTTCTGATCCTGAATGCCTTTAATGAGCGACAGGTTTCAGCCTGGCCAATTCAGGAGTGGTCGTTCAAGTGGTGGGCAATTGCGTTTGAGTCTGAGGAGATTAGAACTGCACTCCTAAACTCAACGATTGTTGCGTTCGGAGCGATGACCATCGCGATGGTTCTTGGATCACTGGTTGCTTTTGCGCTTAGCAGGTATGAGTTCTTCGGCAAGGGAACTGTCAACCTCCTGGTTATTCTTCCCATTGCCTTACCTGGTGTCGTGACAGGTGTTGCCTTTAGCAACACCTACAGCAATTTCCTTACTCCGGCTGGTTTCCAGATTGGATACTTCGGAATGATTGTCGCTCACGCGACATTTTGTATTGTGATGGTCTTCAATAACGTCTTCGCAAGATTAAAGCGGATGAACCCATCGCTTCAGGAGGCCTCGATGGATCTTGGCGAGGGCCTTTGGGGGACCTTCCGACTGGTGACCTTCCCACAATTTAGAACTGCCTTTGCAGCGGGAGCACTTTTGGCTTTCGCGCTTAGCTTCGATGAAGTGGTCGTGACCATCTTTACCGCTCCACCTGGGACTACCACACTTCCGCTCTGGATCCTTGCGGAGATGGCTCGACCCAACCAGGCATCGGTAGTGAACGTGGTTGCAACCGTTGTGATTGTGCTTTCACTCATCCCGGTTTACGTTTCCCAGAGGCTATCTCGGACCGAGAACGAGAAGTAGCCTCAGCCGATAAACTGTAGTCCTGCCCTCGTAGCTCAGCGGATGGAGCAGAAGACTTTCCCACTAAGGCCCGGTCGCACATGGCGCTACCTGTGGCTGAGCCAACGGCTTAGCCGTTGATCGCGTCCTCACTAAATTGGTAACTTCCACCTGACTCGACAATCTGGCCGAAGTTCTCGGCAACGTATTGAGGCTCTGCTTGTCCGGGATCAAAGGTTTCCATGTACGCGCAGTCATGGAAGTAGCTTCCATCCTTGACTTTTTCAGCATCGAGGGTTCCCCGCTCAATCATGAGTTGGATGCCCGCGGCTTGGAAATAGGCGTTATTGAAGTCCGCCTCCGGGTCGCCGCGGTAGTCGTTGTATGCCTTGCGCAAGATGACTTGGACGTAATCGTCGCGTCCCTCTATCTTTGCTGCCATGTAGTTGCCGAAGTATTCCGCGGTCCCTTCAGAAAACCAACGGATTCCCTCGTACTTTTCTTCGGGCTGGTTTTCGGCTACGGAGCATTGGCGAATCAAGTAATTCGAGAGGCCGTGGTAGGCCTCGTGGAACCACACTTCTGTTGCCGTGGTTTTGCTGACTCCCTCTGGCCACGCGTAGACGGCTGACCGGGCTTTGAGGCAGGGATCAGGCGCTGTCGCGACGTCGGCCCCTCCGGTTATCCAGCGACCGACTCTCTTCGCGCCGTCTTCCATTTCTCCCTCGTCCATGCCTTCAGCGCACACAAGGTCGGATTGCCATTCCCGGAAGGCAGCTACGGTCGCATCG
>NZ_JBASXC010000129.1:0-3122 GCF_049276775.1 Rhodoluna sp. | reverse complement strand
TGGCTGATTGCAGGTATGTCGCTGGCTGGCTTCCAGACAACGGAGTTTCCCCACAACAAAGCGGGTGCGATCTTCCAGGAGGGAATTTGAGTTGGAAAATTCCAAGGGGTAATTACTCCAACGACACCTATTGCTTCTCGAACTTGTTCGATGTGCTCGCCGGGAAAAGAAGACGGGTAAGTTTTCCCAATTGGGTTTCTTGAACTAGCGGCGTGATAGCGAATCGTCTCGGCCGAGCCATCAACTTCCCCGAGGGCCTCCGGGTAGGTCTTGCCTTGCTCTTTGGTCATCAGTGCTGCAAGTTCCTCGCGACGCAAGGTCATTAGGTCTGCTACTTCTCTGAGAATTGAACCGCGCTCAATGATTCCAAGTGCCTCCCAGGAGGGCTGGGCATTGACGGCGGCCGAGATAGCATCATCGACATCTTCCGGGCTGCACTGCGAGAAACTTGCAACAACTTCACTCGGATTTGCCGGGTTTATGCTGTCGAGCATGTCACCCCGGCCCGCAACCCATTTACCCCCAATTAGATTCATTGGAGTTTGTGCTTCGTTCGAACTGATTGCTGACAAGTAAGCCTCTTCACTGCGGTGTGATTAGAGAAAGTTACCTCACAGCATTGTTAATAACTATGGCAATATAGGAATGTTATTCATAAGTGATTATGATAATTTTCATGAATATTAAGTCTCTAGCCGCGTTTGTTGAGATCGCCGAACAAGCCCACTTCGGACGAGCAGCTCAAAACCTGGGAATCACCCAATCCGGGCTTTCCCAAATGATAAAAAAACTCGAGCAAACCTCCGGAGCAAAGCTCATTGCCCGAACCACCAGAACTGTGTCGCTCACCGAGGTTGGCGAAATCTTCCTGGAGCACGCCCGTGAGCTCCTGCTGGCCCACGAACTATTTAGCCAGCGAATGGGCAATGTAATTCAGGGTGAGGCTGGAACCGTTCGCTTGGGTTTCGTAGCCTCGGCAGCTCTCGGTGTCTTGCCGGAACTCACTGCTGAGCAGCATAAACGTGCCCCGGGCATAAGGCTTTCCCTCATCGAGCTAACGTCTGAGGAGCAGCTACCCAGATTGCGCGCAGGGGAAATTGACGTTGGAGTTCTTCGAGAGATCAGCCAATCACCGGGGCTCGAGATGAGCCTTCTTCTTACCGAACCGCTTCTGCTTGCAGTTCCAAAAACACATGCGCTGGCATCTCAAAAAAGCGTGACGCTAGACGTCTTAAAGTTTGAGGGATTCATCATGTTTCCTAGAACCAAAGTTTCCTACCTTCACGACCACATCTACCGGCTTTGTAATTCGGCAGGATTTACTCCCCAGATTGTGGAGCAAGCAGTTCAATTCGCAACAATCCTAGGGTTGGTATCAAGCAATGCCGGCGTCGCGATTGTGCCGAGCAGCCTCACAGCAATCCGACTACCAAACGTGAAGTTCTTAGAGATAGACCACAAAGACGCATTCTCGAGAATCTACTTGGCCAGGAGGATGCAAGAAAAATCATCCCCCGCTGCTAAAAAAATGGTGGAAATCGCAACTGATTTCGCTAAAAGCCTGAAGGCCTAAGTCATCGCCGATTCGATGTTAAAAGTAAAAACCCACAACCCAGCTGACTGGGTTGTGGGTTGGAGCGGAGACGAGAGGATTTGAACCTCCGAGGGGCTTTAACACCCCTACCTCATTAGCAGTGAGGCGCACTCGACCGGGCTATGCGACGTCTCCAAGTGTTACCCAAGCCTACTCAAAAAACTTTGGGCGTGGGGAATCTAGCTACTGCAGCTCTTGACCGAGGCGTTTGTTCCCTGAACCCAGCTAGGAAGGGGCTCTGATTCGCTGCTAACGCTGGAGCCCTCGGGGGACTGCGCCCCCTCGGACTGCGTCTCTGACTCCGGATCAGTTGGTTCTGGATCCGCCTGCTCTGAATCCCCCTGATCCTCGGCCAAGACTGCACCGGTGCCAACGTTTGCCTCTTCAATGATTAGCGGCTCGTCGTTGGCTATCTTGTCAAACAACAGCTGTGCGCGGTCTGGCACCACCGCCACCCTTCCGGCGAGTTCGCCCTCAAGGTCATAAACCGGCAGTTGCAAAAAAGTAATCTTGTCTAGGTCGACCTCGTTTGCCTCCCTGGCCATTCCGAACAGAGTGCCCAGATTGGTTAGTGAGTTCGAAAGCGTCATGTTATTGAGCGCTGCCGTTCCAATTCGGAACATCGTGAACGGATTGGTGAGAGCGCCCTCATCCTTTAGCTTCCTCGCCAGTGAGGTTAGAAAGACCTGTTGATTTGAGATTCTCGAAAGATCCGAGCCATCACCAACTCCATATCGAGTCCGCAAAAATGCCAGGGCATCGGGGCCTTCCAGTGTGTGTTCACCAGCCTCTAGATAGAGGTTAGTTTTGGGGTCGTTGATGTCTTGGGCAACGCAGACATCAACACCTCCAACCGCCTCGCTCATTGCGATAACCCCCTTGAAGTCAACCATTGCAAGATAGGGAATCTTGACTCCGGTGAGCTGCTGAATAGCAAGCAGGGTGCAGGCCGGGCCGCCTATGTTCAAAGTTGAGTTGATTTGTGCAAACTCTTTAGGTGAAGAGGGTGGTCCGCCATCAGGGTCTGGGCAGCTTGGGACAGCGACCATGAGGTCTCTCGGGAAACTCAGGGCAACGGCATTTTGACGATCTTCGGAGATGTGGAAAAGGATTATGACATCGGCAAGCGAAGCGCCGACCGGACCAAACTCCGTTGTTCCCTGACCCTCGCGGGTGTCAGAACCAATAACCAGAACACTTATCGGTCCCTTGATTTCTTCTGCTGTGGGGATGTCAAAGGTCTCACCATCGGTCGAGAAGACCTCGATGCCGGCGGCAGCCAAATTAGTTGTGACGTAGACGTAGCCGCCGCCAAGAGTTGTTGCAGCAAGGCCAACCACCACAGTTATTGAAATCAGAAAAATACGAAGCCAGCCCCGGCGCTTTGGCTTGGGCTCATCGTGGAATTCGAACTGTGTTTCGGACAATAGCTTCTTCTAAAGAAATAGACTTTCGAACATGACCGAGAATACCCCCCAGAAGCAGTTAGCCCAACGATTTCCCAGCAACTTCATAGTGGGAGCCGCAA
>NZ_JBASXC010000128.1:0-1584 GCF_049276775.1 Rhodoluna sp. | reverse complement strand
TCGAGCGATCGTACGCCCCGCCTTCAATCCAGACCTGGTTCTGGTTAGCTTCACGGTATTGCCGAAGGATCTGCTGTATTTCCGCAATTGACCTGGCTTTCGTGACAACAGGACCCATTGCCTCGCGTCCTGCAAAATGGGGATGAGCGTGACCATCTCGAAAAGCGGGGAAAACAAATCCAGAGCCCAGGTCTATTTCTTGATCGGCGGTATCGAAAGCCCCAACGAGTCCGTCCGTGGCAAGCAGCTCGGTTGAGAAAGCGCGAGATGTGGGGTTATAAAAGCTTGCTCCCGTGAACTTTGTTATCAAGGCTTGGATGCTGAATTTTCTCTGAAATAGCAAGATGGGCAAAGAGACTCGTAAGTGACTTCCTCACCATCGATAGCCACTTGAGCTCCATCGAATACAAAGTCGCCGTTCACTTTCCGGCCGTTGAACATCGCTTTTTTGCCGCAGCGGCAGATCGTTTTTAATTCTTCGAGGCTGTGTGCGACCTCCAGCAGGCGAAGCGAGCCAGGAAAGCCGTTTGTCAGAAAGTCCGTTCTAATGCCGAAGGCTAGAACCGGAACATCATCCAGCACTGCTATTTCAAGCGCCTGGTCGACTTGGTCACGCGTGAGAAACTGAGCTTCATCAAGAAGCAGGCATGCAACCCGCTTCCCGGTTGCTTCGCGGGCCAAGGATGAGAGTCTCTGGAATTCGGTTCGTAGGTTTAATTCCGGGGTGACTAGGAAATCGACGTGTCGATCAACGCCCAGCCGGGACAAAATGGCCGTGTCTCCCTTGGTATCGACGGCTGGCTTCGCAAGCAACACCGACTGGCCACGTTCTTCATAGTTGTGAGCGGCCTGCAAGAGGGCGGTTGATTTACCGCTGTTCATGGCCCCGTGACGAAAATATAGTTTGCTCATAGCCCTTATATGCTAGTTGGATTTTTTGACTTCTCGGCTATGCAGCTCTAGCCTTAGATCACCACCAAATACAGGTCGTAGGGGAAGACGTACCTAGGTTTGGAGGTGATTGTATGTCTGAGGGCCTGGTGTTTTTGTACCTTGTGCCAAGTACTTTGCTTACCCATGTTGAATGGACCATTTCAGGAATCTCGGGAAATCCAACCAAAATCAACTGGGTCCAAAACGAGTCGAGCACTCCATCCTTTCGGGGAGTCTGCTCCTTTAGCGCTCCGGCTGATTCGGCTGAGACACTTGCCTCGGCCTTCATGAATCTCAAACAACTAACCTTTGAAGTCATTAGAGATGCCGGCCCCGATTGCGCCGGTGCCAGATGGTCCTTTACTCCAAGTCTTGGAATGTTTCACTGCCCAACTGATGAGGCTGGAAATTTAGTGGTTAGTGAGAACCAACTTAGAGCCGCGATGGAGCGGGCCGGCTCAAATGTACTAAAGCTGCAAGCGGAGTTAAGAAGATTACTCGGCCAGGCCTGGGACGACGAGCTAGAACCTTTTAGGGAGCTAGTTGGTGGAGCGGAAGGCAACCACGGCGTTGTGTCCGCCGAAGCCGAAAGAGTTACTTATGGCCAGAATGTTCGACCCCTCTAGATTTCTCGGGCTAGTCACAACATCC
>NZ_JBASXC010000127.1:0-3100 GCF_049276775.1 Rhodoluna sp. | reverse complement strand
GCCTGGTCGAGATTTCCGACTCGGTCGCCACAATCATGGAGAAGGCCTCGGCTGCCTTCCTGGGCGGCGATGTAGCCAAGGCCGACGAGGCAATTGCCCTTTCCGAGAGCAATGAGGAAAAGGCCCTTGCCCTGGACGAGCTCGTAATTAAGATTTTGGCCCGCCAGTCCCCGGTTGCTAGAGACCTCAGAATCCTAGTTTCAGCTCTTCGCATTAGCGCTTCGCTGGAGCGAATGGGGGCACTGGCTGGACACATCGCCTCCATCGCAAGATACCGCTACCCGGGCTCGGCAATTCCTGCTTCACTACGAGCAACCTTCGAAGAGATGGGCGCCCTCGATACCAAACTTGCCAACAAGGTTACCGAAATTCTTCGAAACACCGACGTTGATCAAGCTCGAGCCATTCAGGCGGAGGACGAGCGAGTCGATGAGCTACACCGTCACGTCTTTGATGTTGTTTTGGCCGACGACTGGAAAGAAAATGCCATGTTCACAGTTGACGTGACACTGGCAAGCCGATACTTCGAAAGATTTGCGGACCACGTTGTGGACATCTCCAGCAAAGTAAGCTACCTCACCACCGGTGAGTGGCACGAAGCTGAATAACTAAAGGCTTTTACTTTTTACCCTGGCTTGCAACCGCGGCTGCTCCGGCGGCTGCGGCTTCAGGGTCTAGGTATTCCCCGCCCTTTGTGAGTGGTTCGAAATTTTCATTGAGTTTATAAACCAGCGGCATACCGGTTGGAATATTTAGTTCGGCGATATCATCATCGGAGATTCCATCCAGGTGCTTTACCAATGCGCGAAGTGAATTTCCGTGAGCGGTGACTAAAACGGTTCTACCAGATTTTAGGTCAGCCTTGATTTGATCCCAGAGAGGCATCATTCGAACCAAAACATCCTTTAGGCATTCGGTTCTTGGAAGTGCGTCACCCAGATCGGCATAGCGCTCGTCGGCCGCTTGCGAGTACTGGTCAGTATCTTCAATCGGCGGTGGCGGAACATCGAAGCTTCTTCTCCAGATCTGGAATTGCTCGGGTCCGTACTCCGCTAGAGTCTGGGCTTTATCCTTACCCTGCAGGGCTCCGTAGTGTCGCTCGTTTAGACGCCAGGAGCGCTTTACCTCTATCCAGCTGCGCTTGGCTTCATCCAAGGCAATGTTGGCAGTTGAGATGGCTCTTCTTAGTAAAGAGGTATACAAAAGATCTGGCGCGAGCCCTGATTCTGCTAGGAGCTCACCGGCTCGTTTGGCCTCGGCCCTGCCCTGATCGCTCAGGTCAACATCCACCCAACCGGTAAACAGATTCTGTTGATTCCACAGACTGTTGCCGTGGCGAAGAAGAATTAGGGTGTGTTGGGTAGTCATACCAACCAGTTTATCGAGCAGGGTAGTTTTTAGTGGTGGCTTTGAAAAAACCGGTTGGTGCAATAACCCGCGGAACCACCAATCCCAACCGCCTTCGGCGAGTCGATCGATACATCACCTCGCTAACTGTCCTAAAAGACATAGACCAGCCCTTAGCCGTCGATCTTGGGTACGGTAAAACGCCGGTCACTGCGGTTGAGCTTCTTTCTAGGTTGAAAAAGAACACACCAGCGATCCGAGTTCTTGGAATCGAAATTGACCCGGCCAGGGTCAGCGAAGCCAAAGCTCTGGAGCACTCAATGCTTGCATTCGCACACGGTGGATTTGAAATTCCGATACCTCCCGAGTTCTCTAATCGAAAAGATGTCGACCTTATTCGTGCTTTGAATGTTTTACGTCAATACTCTGAATCAGAAGTCCAGACCGCTTGGGAAAAGATGCAATCGAGACTCAGTCACAGCGGATTGATTATTGAGGGAACGTCAGATGAAATAGGTCGTGTTGCGAGCTTCGTCACAATAAATAAGCACGAGCCAGTTTCATTCACCATTTCCCTTAGGCTTCAGGGTTTAGAGAGACCGAGTAAGGTCGCGGAGCGACTACCAAAAGTCCTGATTCACAAAAACACTCCCGGCACCAACATCCACCGCTATTTATCTGAACTAGATCAGCAGTGGGACAAAGCCGCCGGCTTTGCAGCCTTTGGTTCAGCACAGCGATTCATTCAGATGGCGAAGGCCATGGTCCAAAACGGCTGGCCTATAGAAAATAGGCCAAAGCGTTGGAGGCTTGGCGAGCTAAGCATCGATTACAAAGCTATTTCTTAGCTCCAAGATTTAGCCTTGGAATCTTTGGAATGTTGGCGACCGAGCCAGCGGACTGCGGAACGATTACTTCTTGGGTTGCGGCAATAACGCCGTGCTTGCCAATAACTTCGAGCTCAGCGTCCTCTGGAACCGAGCGCGAGATAACCGACAAGGCTATCGGTCCCATGTCAAAGTGCTGAGCCACCGAGGTGACCCGGCCGCGGATTTTCTCTTCGCCGGAAACCCGAATCTCATCGCCTATGTCGGGTAAGGCGTGCTCGGATCCATCCAGGTGTAAGAAGGTGAGCCGTCGTGGTGGGTGCCCAAGGTTATGAACCTTGGCGACAGATTCTTGCCCTCGGTAGCAGCCCTTCGATAGGTGAACCGCGGTAGCCAGCAAATCAAGCTCGTGGGGCAGGGTTTTATCATCAATTTCGTTAGCTGCCTTAGGTCTTCCCGCCGCAACTCTCAAACCATCGGCTGCCATGGTTCCAGCCAGGGTTTTGCCCTTGAGTATATTCTCGAGGTCTTCAACTCTAACTAAGTGCTCAAACCAAGAATGGTTTACCGCTCTTATCGAGTACCGGTGTCCACCAGTGACAACCCCCGGCCACTGGTCCTTCCAGATGAGAGGGTGTGAGTTTTCAATCGCCGCAAAACTTTCCTGAAGATTCACAGCTCCAACGGTTGCAAATTCCTTGGAGCGATTAGTTATTTCGACTTTCATTCGAAAGACCATTTTTTCTAACCAGGCAAGGAGGCTCTCGGTATTGGGTTCATCGACCATGAGCCAACTCGTCGCGCCGTCATCAATTATCTTGATTAGCTGTTCAACACGTCCCTGCGGGTCCAGCAGCAAAGCTTCCGCCGATTCCCCGGCATTCAAGTTTTTCAGGTTTTGACTAAGCAGCGAGTGTAGCCAGGTG
>NZ_JBASXC010000126.1:0-1615 GCF_049276775.1 Rhodoluna sp. | reverse complement strand
TTTGGCATGGCCGATAGTCAGCTATTTGTTTGCCTGGCTGACCCAATTGGAATCTTTAGGCTCTTGGCCACTGAGCAAAAGCTCTTGGAGGTGAGCACCAATGTGAAACTACTAATGAATAGGGTTCGAAACTCAGTGATTGCATCTGCAAGGCGCGAGATCGCAATAACGCTCCAGCGCCTGAGTCAACTTGAGGTAGTGAGCTTTCTTCCCGATGATCCCCAACAGATTGATCAGGCCATGAGAACCGGAATTCCCGCGATGTCCTTATCAAGAAGCGGAGCCTTCCGCCAGGCTATGACTGGCTTTGTTAGAGCCGAGATCTTGGGGGCCAAGGGTCAGCTGGATTTGCGGGTAGCTAAACTTGGGTAAGTGTCTACCCTTTCAGAGTTGATAGCAAAACACGGTGAGCCCAATAAGGCCAACACCGAGTGGCTGAACCTGCTTCTTTCCGAGTGGCAGCTAGCTGCCGACCTTTTGTTTGCCGACCTTGTGCTCTGGATTCCTTCTAAAGCAGGAGAGTTCGTTGCGGTTGGTCACGCCAGGCCATCGAGTGCTGCGACCGTCTTCTTTCGAGACATCACGGGTGAGGCAATCAGGAAAGAGTGGCTCCAGCTTGCCAGGCAAGCTTTTGAGGAAGGTGAAATAGCAGCCTTAAAATCGTCAGACCTTCTAAACGGTCTTCCAACCAGGCTGAGTGCAATTCCGGTGCACGGCCCTATAGGTAAAGAAGGAAAGAAACCACCGATTGCCCTAATCACCAGGCACACCAACCTAGCCGACAGCAGAACTCCAAACAAGCTGCAGATCAACTACGTGAATTGTGGGAATGAGCTTTTGGAGATGATCGCCGAGGGCAGCTTCCCGGATTATTCAACCCCAACCGGACCAAGGCGCGGTGCTCCAAGAGCCAACGACGGTTTGCTGAAGCTTGACACCGAGGGTGTTGTGGTTTTTGCAAGCCCGAATGGACTCTCCGCATTCAACCGCTTGGGAATCCTAGGTGAGCTCGAGGGTAAGTCGCTGGCCGAGGCAGCAACCAAGATTGTAAAAAAACAGTCCACTGTTGATGAATCACTGCCTCTTGTTCTAACCGGCAAAGCCCCCTGGCGAGCAGACCTTGAATCCACCAATTTGACGCTATCGATTCGTGCTATTCCGCTTCTAAAAGCTGGAGCTAGAACCGGAGCAATTGTTTTGTGTCGTGAGATTACTGAACTTAGGCGTCAGGAACAGGAGCTACTTACCAAGGACGCAACCATCCGTGAGATTCACCACCGGGTAAAAAATAATCTTCAGACCGTCGCATCTTTGATGCGCATTCAAACCAGAAGAACCGACAGCGCAGAAGTCAAGGACGCTCTCGAGCAAGCCATTAGGCGAGTGTCATCGATTGCCTTGGTTCACAACACTCTGGCCGAAGGCATCTCTGAAGAGGTTAACTTCGATGAGGTTTTCGCAAGCAGCATGAGGTTGGTAAAAGAGTTAGCCTCGGGGGATTCGAAGAATGTGAAGCTCCTTATCGAGGGCAAGTTTGGAAAGTTAGATAGCGAGATTGCAACACCCTTGGCTGTGACACTAACCGAGCTCGTCACCAATGCGGCAACTCATGGGC
>NZ_JBASXC010000125.1:0-1891 GCF_049276775.1 Rhodoluna sp. | reverse complement strand
ATTTGAACCAGTGCTCGCTGAGTATTTCCACGAACTATGGAATCATCGACCACGATGATTCTCTTACCCTTGATTACTTCCTTTATGGGATTCAGCTTCAGCCTGATACCAAGCTGACGAATGGTTTGGCGTGGCTGAATAAAGGTACGACCTACGTAAGCGTTCTTAACCAGTCCGTGTCCGAAGGGAATACCGGACTCTTGGCTGTATCCAATGGCTGCAGGGGTACCTGAATCAGGGGTTGGAATGACCAGGTCTGCCTCAACTGGGTACTCACGGGCTAGCGCCTTACCCATATCAACTCTTGCGTCATAGACCACGCGGCCATTAATGGTGGTATCTGGCCTTGCCAGATACACGTATTCAAAGACACAGCCCGCTCTTTTTGGCTTCGCAAACATTGTCGAGCGAAGACCGTTTTCGTCGATCACGATTAGTTCACCGGGTTCAACCTCGCGAACGAAGGATGCTCCAACAATGTCTAGCGCTGCTGACTCGGAGGCCACAACCCATCCGCTTTGCAGTCTTCCAAGAACAAGTGGTCTAACGCCCTGAGGGTCACGCGCTGCGTAAAGAGTTTGCTCATCCATGAACACCAAACAAAAAGCTCCCTTGACCTGGGGCAGCAATTCCATTGCTGTCCCCTCAAGAGAGTTGTCGGGGTTTCCTGCAAGAAGTGCGGTTAGCACCGCGGTGTCCGTTGTGTTACCGCCGGTGATTTCGTTCTCGGACTGATCGGGGTAGCGGCTCTTGAGCATCTCGAGAAGTTCGGCGGTGTTGGTGAGGTTGCCGTTATGACCTAGGGCCACTGTTCCAGACGCAGTTCTACCAAGAGTTGGTTGTGCATTTCGCCAGCTGGATGATCCGGTTGTTGAGTAGCGAGTGTGTCCGATGGCAACGTGGCCAACCAGGGATTCAAGAGCTGATTCGGAAAATACTTGAGAGACAAGACCCATGTCTTTATAGACGACTAGTTTTTTGCCATTGGAGGTGGCGATACCGGCTGATTCTTGTCCGCGGTGCTGGAGGGCATAGAGTCCGAAGTAAGTGAGCTTTGCTACTTCTTCTCCCGGGGCCCAGACTCCAAATACGCCGCACTGATCTTGTGGACCTTTTTCTCCTGGAAGAAGGTCGTGGTTGAGTCTTCCGTCCCCGCGCATCACTCTACGATTTTAGTGGCCTGAAGCTTTCTGCCACGCCTTCTAAAAATCAAGTCAAATAACAGTGCGAGTAAAATTCCAATTCCGCCGCCGATAATGCCGCCGCCAACAACAAGTAATCCAACGATCTCTGGTGATGCAAGACCCCAGACCAAAGCGATGAAAATTCCGAGCAGGAAACCGGTTAGAGAAAATTGCAGATACTTGGGAGCACGCCTGATGCTGACCTCTTCCGAGGACACAACGGGTTTTGGGCTCATGGTTTAAATATAGGGAACAATCCAGCCAGATCTGACCGATTCCCCGAGGCCGACAGCTTGGCCTTTGAAGTCAGTTCTTCGAAGGTCGTTCGCCCAAGAGCCAGCTCGACGAAGCTTTCTGGATCCATCTCAACCACGTTGGCCGGGGTACCTCTTTTATGGTTTGGGCCCTCAACGCACTGCACCGCCCCAAGGGGAGGTACGCGAACCTCGACCGAGTTTCCCGGATGATTGCTCCCCAATTCTTCTAACAAGAATCTAACTGCTGTTGCCAACTGCTCATCGCTTGCCAAACCTTCAAGGTAAGCCTGAATGGCGAGCTCCCCATCTGACTTAGCTATCTTTCGGCGCATCACAGCCCCCAGCCTACAAACTTCACCGCATTCTCAAGCTAACTAAACTTGAGGGAATGAAGATCTTGGTTTTAGGGCAAGGTGCCAGAGAGCACGCAATAGTCAAAGCCCTGCTTAG
>NZ_JBASXC010000124.1:0-1733 GCF_049276775.1 Rhodoluna sp. | reverse complement strand
GTTCGGTCTCTATCCTCTGCGCGCGTTGGAAATTTGAGAAGACCTATCCCTAGTACGAGAGGACCGGGATGGACGAACCTCTGGTGTGTCAGTTGTTCCGCCAGGAGCACCGCTGATTAGCTACGTTCGGGAAAGATAACCGCTGAAAGCATCTAAGCGGGAAGCTTGCTTCAAGATGAGATTTCCATGACTTTTAGTCGAGAGGCTCGCAGCTAGATTACTGCGTTGATAGGCCGGATGTGGAAGTGGGGACTAAAGACCCATGGAGCTGACCGGTACTAATAAGCCAACTACTTGATAACAACTTTTTGCTTGCGTCCACTATGTGGTTCCCGAGGTATGGGAACCAACCAACACACTTCACGTGTGTCGATGTAACATAACTCAATAGTGTTTCGGCGGCCATAGCGGAGGGGAAACGCCCGGTTACATTCCGAACCCGGAAGCTAAGACCTCCTGCGCCGATGGTACTGCAAGGGTGACCTTGTGGGAGAGTAGGACACCGCCGGACTTAATTTAAGGAGATAGCCACCAATTTATTGGTGGCTATCTTCATTTAAGGGAAGAATTAGATCATGACTGACGACGACAAGAGGCGATCACGCCCAGAGCGTCCAGCCAGGAGATCTGAAAGAGACGCTCCTGCGGGTCGCGGTCAAAGACGCGTCGAGGGTGAGCGCCCGATATGGCAACAGCGCGTTGAAATGCAACGTGATCCAAATCGAGAAAAATCTCCCATAATCCCGGAGGAGATAACACCAAACGACGTTGATCTCGTTGTGCGGGTTCAGCTAAAGACCCTCACTGCTGAAAACGCCGAGATGGTCGCAAGACACCTGGCAATGGTGTCACTATTGATTGAGCAGGATCCAGAACTTGCCCACAAGCACGCACTCTCGGCAGCCAGACGGGCTGGTCGAATAGCGGTAGTTCGGGAAACAGTTGGGGTAACCGCTTATACGGTGGGAGATTACCCATTAGCTCTGCGTGAGCTATTAGCTCACCGCAGAATTTCAGGCTCGAATGATCAGTTGCCGTTGATTGTTGATTCCGAGCGAGGCATGAACCGACCAGATAGGGCACTAAAAATGGCTAGAGAAGCAGACAGAAAAAAACTTACCCCGGCAGTTCGAGTCAACCTGGCGATTGCCGCCAGTGGAGCAAGGCTTGACCTCGGCGAGAACGAGCTTGCTCTCTCGGAGCTTGAGATTCCAGAGCTGAACCCAGCCAAGGTCTTTGACTACTCGCCGCCGCTTTTCCGCGCCTACGCCAACACTCTGGAGGTATTGGGCAGAACAGAAGATGCCAGAAAGTGGGCAGATTTGGCCGAGCGTGCCGAGGTTGCGCTTGCTGGAAAACCCGAGGATGTAGTCGAAGTAATCGAGGAAATAAAGATTCCAAAACTTACTGATCGACCAAGAATTGACCCGGCTTCGAAGCCGCGTCCGCCGTTCGAGAGAAAGCAGTTTGAGAACCGAGGCTTTGGCAAAGGCAATAGGGGATTTGAAGGGCCAGGCCCCACCAGAAGGGGAGCACCGCGTGGCCGCTAAGGTCTTCAACGAGTTTCAAACTTTGCTACTCGATTTAGATGGGGTTATCTACGCTGGCGAGAATGCAATCGTCGATGCCGTGGAATCGATTACCGCAATTCGTGACAAGGGTATTCCGGTTGGCTACGTCACCAATAACTCCTCTCGCAAACCGGAGACAATCGCAGAGCAACTAAGAGGTTT
>NZ_JBASXC010000123.1:0-10983 GCF_049276775.1 Rhodoluna sp. | reverse complement strand
CCGATTGAAGTTCCAATTAGTCCAGAGCCAACTATCTTGACCGGGCCTAAAACTCTTGCTTGGCTCACTGGGCTAGGTCCAGGCGCAGCGCTGTTGCGCCTCGCAGGTAAACGTGTTGAATTTCACTTCTAGGGGTGTCAAGCTCCGCGTTGATTAGCACTCTGATAACCCTAGGCATTGCCCCTGCAACATCCATCTCAACAAAGCACATCAGTGGAACATCGCCTAGCCCAAGCTCCCTTGCCGCAAGGGCTGGAAACTCGGAGGTGACATCGGGAGTTGCGGTAAAGAGAATAGAGATCAGCTTTGAGCTATCGACATTATTGGCGTGCAGGGTCTTGGATAACAGCTCGGCCGTTGATTTCAGCAGATGCTCACGCTCGTCGGTATCTAGCTGAATCGCTCCCCTGATTGCTCGAACTGCCATCTCACTGCCTCTTCTTATCGGCCGCTTTCAAAAGGGCTCCGAGCTCTATTTTACTCAGCTGACGCATATGCCCCAGATTCAAATGCCCAAGATGAAGAGGTCCGAATTGGCGTCTAACCAGAGCCACAACCGGAAAGCCGATTGATTCGAACATTCGCCGAACGATGCGGTTTTTCCCGCTGTGTAGCTCTATTTCCACCAAACTGTGATTTCCCGAAGCCGACAGCAGCCTGGCTTTATCAGCCTTGATTGGGCCATCTTCAAGTTCAATACCCGAAACCAACTTGTTCAGAATCGGCTGAGTTATCTGCCCGTGAATCTTTGCCTGATAGGTCTTTGGAACCTCGAAGGACGGGTGCATGAGCTTATGAGCTAAGTCGCCATCGTTGGTCAAAAGCAGCAGCCCGGTGGTCTCGGCATCGAGCCTTCCAACGTTGAACACCCGATCGTAGTCAAGCACGTACTGGCTCAGATCCGGCCGGCCGTGCTCATCCTGCATGCTGCTAACCACCCCAGCTGGTTTATTGAGCATCAGGTAGACCTTGGTGACATCAAGCTGAATCGGCGTTCCCTTGACGATTACCTTATCGACCTCAGGATTGATTCGAGTTCCGAGCTCTTTTACTACCTTGCCGTTGACCTTCACGGCGCCGGCAACAATCATTTCTTCGCAAACACGCCTCGAGGCAACCCCGGCGGCGGCAAGCACCTTCTGAAGTCTTATTCCCTCTTGGCTACTATCGCTCATTGAAGTCACTGGTGACATCTGGAAGGTATGGGCTAATCGGTGGAAGCTGATCCAGAGAATTGATGCCCAACTGCTCAAGAAGCAACGAAGTAGTTCCGTAGTGAATTGCTCCAGTTTCGGAATCGGTATATAGCTCAGTCACCAAACCTCTCGAGGTAAGGGTTCGAACCACAGAGTCAACGTTCACCCCACGAATCGATGCAATCTGACCTCTAGCTATCGGCTGCTTATAGGCAATAACCGACAGAGTTTCAAGAGCCGCCTGCGATAACTTGGTTGGGTTCTCGTTGGCGATAAACATCTTCACGGCCCAGTCGTAGTTTTCGCGAACGTAGATTCGCCAGCCTCCGGCAACTTCCCGAAGCTCAAATCCCCTGGCACCAACGCCATCTTTACCCTCGTAGTCTTCACGGAGCTTGATTACTGCATCCCGGACCTGATTCACCGGAATCTCGAGGGCCGTCGCTAATGCAACCAGCGAGATAGGTGCATCGGTGACCATCAGGATTGCCTCGATGGCTCCCTCGATACTGTCTTCTTGCAGTGTGTTTTCAAATCCCTGATTTTCATCAAGAGTCATAGTCAGCTCCCAGACTTGCTAGTTGTTCATCATCAAAGTGGTCGGCCTGCCAACTGATCAAAAGTTCAGCTAGCGGACCATCTTGTTGCATCACAATCGCCGACAGGCGATAAAGCTCCAACACGGCCAGGAATCTTGCGACTACAACTGCCCTATCTGACTCGCCTCGAATCAGATCGAAAAATGTCAGGCTCCCGGACTTGCGAAGTCGAAGAATTACCTCGGTAGCCTGCTCGCGGATACTAACCGCGGGTGCGTGTAAGTGAGTCAAACCAATTCCTGGAATTTCACGGGGTGTGAAAACATCCTGCGAAAGAGCGTGGAATTCCTCGAGAGTCATAGTCCAAACCAGCTCCGGAGTGCTCTCGCGGAAGCGGTTTTCAATCGGAACATCGCGAGCTATACGCTTGGCTTCGACTTCAAAGCGAGAGGCGAACCAGCCGGATACTTCCTTGAAGGCCTTGTATTGCAGGAGCCTTGCAAACAGCAGATCCCTAGCTTCCAGGAGCGCAACATCTTCGGCGTCAACGAGCTCACCTCTTGGGAGCAGGCTGACAATTTTCAAGTCAAGCAGGGTTGCGGCTATGACCAAAAACTCGCTAGCCTGTTCCATTTCCTCGTGCTCGTCTAATTGCTTTACGTACTGAATAAATTCATCGGTTACGCGAGAAAGTGAAATCTCGGTGATGTCCAACTCGTGCTTTGAAATAAGCGAGAGCAGTAAGTCAAAGGGACCCTCGAAGTTGCTCAGCGTTAGAGCAAAACCGGTGTCCTTTGGGTGCTCAAGCACCTCGGGGCTATGGGGCGCTGCCACGGGCTACTAGCTCTCTCGCGACGGTCCGGTAGTACTCAGCCGCGTCCGAAGTTGGGGCAAATTCGGTAATTGGTAAACCTGCGATTGTTGCGTCGGGAAATTTCACGGTTCGATTCACTATGGTGTCAAATACCTGATCCCCAAAGGCTTCGTAGAGTCTTTCTACTACCTCCCTAGCGTGCAATGTTCTAGGGTCGTACATAGTTGCCAAAATTCCATCTAGCTTGATGGCTGGATTCAACCGGTCACGAACCTTGTCGATGGTTTCAATAAGAAGTGCAACACCGCGAAGTGCAAAAAATTCACAGTTCAGAGGAATAAGAACACCGTGGGCAGCTGTCAGTGCGTTTACAGTTAGCAGGCCAAGCGATGGCTGGCAGTCGATTATCACGACATCGTAGTTGTCAACTACCGGCTTGAGAATTCTGGCAAGGATCTGCTCCCTTGCCACCTCGTTTACCAGCTGCACCTCAGCTGCCGATAGGTCGATGTTCGCCGGGATTACATCAAGATTTTTTATGCTCGAAGGAACGATGACGTCCTGAACTTTTAGTTCTTTTTCAACCATCAGATCGTAAATGGTTTTTATATCGTGGGCCACTACTCCAAGGCCTGCGGATAGGGCGCCCTGTGGGTCAAAGTCAACGAGCAGTACTTTGCGACCGTAGCCAGCAAGCGCCGAGGCTAGGTTGATGGCTGTGGTGGTTTTACCCACCCCACCCTTTTGGTTACACATCGCAATGATCCGAGCTGGACCGTGAGAAGCCAAGGGGGCGGGGATTTCAAACTTTGGCCGTTTTACTGGTCGCTGTGCCATGAATCCTCCCGAGCTAATAGCCTACCCGCCCAAGTCAAGACCCCTATTTGCGGGCCCTTGGATGGCTCGTGGCGTAAACCTCCCTTAGGGCATCTACGGTCACAAGAGTATAAATCTGTGTGGTCGCAACCGACGAGTGGCCCAGCAACTCCTGCACCACTCGAACATCCGCCCCGCCCTCGAGAAGGTGGGTAGCAAAAGAATGCCTCAGGGTGTGGGGTGAAATCTCACCTGTGATCTTGGCCTGATCCGCTGCATCACTTATTATTTGCCAAGCCGACTGCCTGGAGAGCCTGGTGCCGCGTTGGTTCAAGAACAGCGCCGGGCTTCCTCGCCCCTTTCCAATCAGCGCTGGTCTTGATCGAACCAGATAGGTGCTAATTGCACGCTGCGCAAAACTACCAACCGGAACAACCCGTTCTTTGGATCCTTTTCCAAAAAGTCGGATCATGGTTGGGTCCAGCAAGTCATCGAGATTCAAAGCCGTAAGCTCGCTGATTCTGGCCCCCGTTGCATAAAGCAGTTCCAAAATTGCCCGGTTTCTCACCCTTGCGATATCAAGTGCGGTAGCATCCTCAGTTTCGGGATCGGGCCCCGAAACTTCGATGAGCTTCTCAATTTCAAAAATACTGATCGCCTTCGGTAGACGCTTGGGAAGTTTTGGGGGTTTTATGCGCGCGCTTGGGTCGCCGTCAGTGATTAATTCGAAGAGCCAAAACTTATGAAGGCCCCGCACTCCAGCTAGCATCCTGGCAACCGAGTTTGAGGCAAGGGCCCCGGATTCAGCGATTGATTGTAGGTATTTCGAAACTGTATCCTCAGAGATCTCAGAAGGCTCGGAGATTTTTTGTTTCTGAAGAAACTGTAGGTAACCGCTTAGATCTCTGCGGTAAGCGGCAACGGTATTTTTGGCAAGGCCACGCTCGATGCTCAGGTGACGAAGGTATTCCTCCACCAGTTGAGCGAGTGACTTCATTTGCTCAAGATACCCGTTTTTAGGGCGTAGGCCATTATGCCAACCACTGCGGTTGGACTCTTGATTTGTGAGCTCAGGACACTTTCTAAAGCCTGCCTAATCGGCACCCAGCTCTTTGGCATGTCTTTTTCTTCACCCGAGGTGACGTATTCAGAATTTGCATCAGTCAGACCCTTGGCAACGAACACCGTAATGGTTTCGCTGTTACCACCAGGGGTAGCGTGAAAGCTGATCAGCTCTTCCCAATCACTCGCCTCAAGGTTCGCTTCTTCCGCAAGCTCGCGCTTGGCACAGTCAAGTTTTGACTCACCTGGAACATCCAATAACCCTGCCGGGAACTCCATCAAAAAACTACCCACTGGCCTTCTGTACTGCTTCATTAGCAGCAACTCATCTTTATCGTTGATGGTCAAAACCGCTACCGCTCCGGTGTGCTTTACGTACTCTCGGGTTAGCTCTTCCCCGTTGAAATCAAAGGTGTCGGAAACTAAATCCCAAACCATACCCTTGTGAATTACACGGCTTGAAGTCGCCGGAATATCGACCGGTTGGTCGTTAGGCATCCTTAACCTCAAACAGGCGGCTAGCATCCTGGCGCTTTAGGCTTGCGTCAACTAGGCCAACAAACAGCGGATGACCTTTAGTCGGACGAGACTTAAACTCCGGGTGGGCCTGAGTTGAAACGTAGTAGGGGTGAACATCTCTTGGAAGTTCTAGAAACTCAACTAGAGTCCCATCTGGTGAGGTTCCTGAGAATACTAAGCCGCCTTTTTCAAGCTGCTCTCGATAGGAATTGTTAACTTCATATCGATGACGGTGTCGCTCGACCACGGTGTCGGTTCCGTAGACCTCGGCGGTAATTGAATCTGCCGACAGCTTCGCCTCAAATGAACCGAGCCTCATGGTTCCACCCATTTCACCGGCGGCAAGAATATCAATTTGCTCTGCCATGGTCGCAATCACAGGATGCTTGGCCTCTGGATCGAACTCGGTGGAAGATGCCCCCTCGAGACCGACTACGTTTCTGGAATACTCGATGACCATGCACTGAAGTCCAAGGCAAAGACCCAGTGTTGGAATCTTCTGCTCTCTGGCAAATTTCAAGGCCCCGAGTTTTCCTTCGATGCCTCGAACTCCAAAACCACCAGGAACACAGATTCCATCCACATCGGAGAGCATCGCCGCGGCACCCTCCTCGGTCTCGCAAGAGTCAGACTGAACCCAGCGAATGTTTACCTTGGTCTGGTGCGCGAAGCCGCCGGCGCGAAGGGCCTCCGTGACTGAAAGGTAGGCGTCTGGTAAGTCAATGTATTTTCCAACCAGCGCAATCGTGACCTCGTGCTTGGGTTCGTGCACGGCTGTTAGAACGCTCGACCACCTGCTCCAGTCGATCGCGTCAGCCTTTAGGTTTAGGGCATTAATTATGTAGGAGTCAAGTCCCTCATCATCCAAGACGGTCGGGATTTCGTAAATGCTCGGGGCATCAGCGGCATTTACAACTGCTTTGATGTCGACGTCACACATCAGCGCAATCTTTTTCTTAATCGATTCGGGAAGCTCGCGGTCGGAGCGGCAAACAATTGCGTCCGGCTGAATACCGATGGAGCGAAGCATGGCCACCGAGTGCTGAGTGGGTTTGGTTTTTAGCTCGCCGGATGGCCCAAGGTATGGAACCAGAGAAACGTGAACAAAAAACACATTGTCACGACCGATGTCGTGACGCATTTGTCGGGCGGCCTCAAGAAATGGCTGAGACTCAATGTCCCCAACTGTTCCACCAATTTCAGTAATGATCACATCCGGAACTGGATCCTCGTTAGCCTGCAGTCTCATGCGGCGTTTGATTTCGTCGGTGATGTGAGGGATCACCTGAACGGTATCACCCAGGTATTCGCCTCGGCGTTCTTTGGCAATTACGGAAGAATAAACCTGCCCGGTTGTGACGTTTGCCGCTCTGGAAAGGTTGATATCTAGAAAACGTTCGTAGTGACCGATATCAAGATCGGTCTCGGTGCCATCTTCGGTGACAAAAACCTCACCGTGCTGGAAAGGGTTCATCGTTCCAGGATCAACGTTTAGATATGGGTCAAGTTTTTGCATGACCACAGATAGGCCACGAGCTCTGAGAAGGTTTCCAAGACTTGCGGCAGTTAGGCCTTTTCCAAGTGAAGAGGCGACCCCTCCGGAGACGAAGATGTGTCTAGTTCTGCCCGGATCCAAGGTATCTACCATGGAATCCCAGCTTACTAGTTGAATTGCCCAAGGACTTAATGCCCCCCTTGCGACACGAAAAAATTACTTGGCCAGAGCCGATTGGGCCAGATCTAGAAGCTCTTTGGCATGGGATTTTCCGCTTTCGGATTCGCTAAGTCCAGACAGCATTCGAGCCAGCTCCTCGACTATCTGCTCGCCCTCGAGGGCAACTACGTCGGTTGCCGTGTATTCGGCAGATGAAGACTTTAGGACCCGAAGGTGCCTACTCGCAAAGGCGGCCACCTGGGGCAGATGGGTCACCACAATAACCTGGGCGTTTTTGGCCAACATAGCGAGCCGTCTTCCAACCTCGGTGGCGGCTGCTCCGCCAACTCCCGCGTCGACCTCGTCGAAGATAAATGTAGGTGCCAATTCGCTTTTGGCGAGAACCACCTCGATTGCCAGCATGATTCGAGAAAGCTCTCCCCCCGATGCCCCCTTACCAATTGGCCTAGGCTCGGCACCAGGGTACGCACTTAGCAAAAGTGAAACCTGATCACAACCAAAGGAAGCCAGCTCGGGCAATCTGGCAACTTGAACGTCGAGGCTTGCTCCATTCATTGCCAAAGCCGCAAGCTCTGAGGTGACTGCGACCGATAGCTCGGATGCGGCCTTCGACCTAATTGCGCTCATCTTTTCGGCTAGCTCATGCGATTTCTTAGCCAGCTCGCGCTCTTCCGAGGTAAGTTTCTCGATTGCCTCATCCGATGAGTCGAGCTCCAATAACCTTGCGCCAGAAGTATCGAGGTACGTTATGACCTCATCGAGGCTAGGTCCATACTTTCGCATTGCCGTGGTCAGCTCTGCCCTGCGCAACTGAATGGCCTCGAGTTCTTGGGCTCCGTCACTATCAAGGGATGCGATGTATCCAGAAATGCTTGCGGCTGTCTCATTCAGAGAAAAACCAATTTCCTTCAGCTCTGAGGCATACTTTGAAAGCTCCGGGTCGTGGTCACTAACCTGCTCGAGTGCCCTCCTTGCCTTGCCTATCAGGGTAATGGCGTCCCTGCCCTCGTCAAAAGACTCGCTACTTAGCTCTTCGTGAGCCTTAGCCGCTGCAATTCGAAGCTCTTCTAGGTGGGTTAGCTTGGTGGCCTGCTCAGCAAGTTCTGTATCCTCGCCCGGTTTTGGATCAAGCTTTGTTAGCTCCTCAACGGCTGCCCTAATGGCATCGGCCTCGCGCGCTCTAGAGGCTGACTCGGCTCTCAGCTGCTCTAGAGAAACGGCGACCTGCTTCCAGGAAGCAAAGACCTCCGCGTATTGCGTTGCGAGGACTTCAAGGTCAGAGCCCGCGAACTGATCGAGAGCTTCGCGCTGGGCGGCAGCTGATTTGAGTCTAGTTTGATCAGACTGACCGTGAACCACCACCAGGTGCTCCCCTATCTCGGAGAGAATCCCGACTGGCACTGACCTTCCGGACACCACCGCCTTAGAGCGTCCCTCGGAAGAAACCGAACGAGAGAGAATCAACTCTTGATCCTCGACCTCAATGCCCGACGAGGTGATTCGGTCCAGTGCATCCTTTGGAAGGAGCCAGCGTCCTTCGACAAACGCATGATCTTGCCCTTTTCGAATCGAGCTGGAGTCACTTCTTGAACCAAGTAGGAGACTTAGGGCGTTTAGCACCATAGTTTTACCCGCACCGGTTTCGCCCGTTATGACCGTAAGTCCTGGACCCAGATCAAGCTGGGCGTCGCTTATCACGCCAAGATCGCGAATGCGGATTTGCTCTATCAAGAATTAATCCCTTTTAGAATCGGGCCCGCGCCAACCTTCGACGGGGAGCGAAAACTTCTTAACCAATCGGTCGGTAAATGGTCCCTGACGCAATCTCGCTAGGCGAACTGACTTTTCGGACTTTCTAACTTCAACCCTCGCACCTGCCGGAAGATCGGTACTTCTTCGGCCATCGCACCACAAAACACCGGCGCCAGCTGATCTATGTAATACCTCAACTGCCAAAAGAGAGTTTGGGCTGATCACAAGGGGTCTAGCAAAAAGAGCATGGGCGCTAAGGGGGACCATCAACAGAGCATCAACCGAAGGCCAGACCACAGGACCACCTGCCGAAAATGCGTAAGCCGTTGAGCCAGTGGGCGAAGACATGACTATGCCATCGCAACCAAAACTCGAAAGTGGTCGCCCGTCGACTTCAACAACAACTTCGAGCATGCGCTCCCTGGCGCTTTTTTCAACCGTTGCCTCATTCAATGCCCAAGTCCGGTAGACCTCTTTACCCTCCAGCTTGACACTAACTTCAAGCGTCAGGCGTTCCTTTACGAGGTAGTCCTTTTCGACAACTCGAGCGATTGTTGAGCTGATTTGGTTTTTCTCACTCTCGGCCAAGAATCCAACGTGACCCAGGTTGATTCCAAGTAGGGGGGTCTGAGATTCACGCACCAGCTCTGCAGCTTTCAAAATGGTGCCGTCTCCCCCGAGCACAACGGCAAGTTCGAGGTCGAGTTCCGAGACATCTTTACCAAGCTCCAGAATTTGCTTGGCGGAATCGGCTGACCCTTCTGACTTGGCGTATTCCAAAGTTGCGGCGCGCTCCAAAGGATCCATCACGGGAGTAATTCCGGCAGCAAGCAAGGCCTCGATGCACTCGATAGTTGCCGAGAGCGCCTCAGTCCTGGCGGTATGGGAAACCAGCAGTACGAGCCTGCGATCGTTCATTTTCCCTCCCTGGCCAGTTGCTCAATTCTCTCAGTCCATTTTGACCGATTTGGGGCAACTGTTGTATTAATCCAAAGCAGGTATTCAATGTTCCCGTGAGTGCCCGGCAATTCAGACTTTTCCAATCCAAGCACCCCAAGACCAAGCTCGTGGCAGCAATCCACAACCTGTTTAATGGCAAATGCCCTGAGCCGGTGGTCAGAAACTACCCCCGACGCACTCAAGGACTGCTTTCCAACCTCAAATTGGGGCTTTATAAGTAGTACGAAATCGGCAATTTCAGCCAATTTGGCTAGGGCCGGAAGAACCAGAGTCAAAGATATAAAGGAAAGGTCGGCAACCACCAGGTCAATTTTGAGCTCGGGGTCGGAAGTTAGCTCCCGAAGCTCAGAAAGGGTTATCTCCCTTGCGTTGATTCCCTCGTATGACTGAACCCTTGGGTTATCCAAGAGCTCTGGCGCAAACTGCTCGTGGCCAACATCGATTGCAACAACCTGGGATGCGCCATGCCTGAGCAGGACATCGGTAAAGCCACCGGTTGAGGCCCCAACGTCAAGGCAGGTTTTTCCAACCACTTCGAGTTCTCCGAAGGCATCGAGTGCTCCCTTTAGCTTTAGCCCCGCTCTAGAAACATACTCATCGGCCGGGATAATGGTTATTTCACTGTCAACCGCAACAGACTGCGAAGGTTTGGTGAGTTCGCGATTGCCAATTAGCACGCGCTTGGCCTTCACTAGGTCTGCAGCGTGACCGCGAGATCTGGCAAGGCCTCGCTCAATAAGAAGTAAATCGATTCGAAGATTACTCAGAGTCTTGCGGCCTTGAGTCGGCAATCATCGCTTCTAGCTGCTGCCTAATTGCCTCAAACGCAGCGGGCTGCTGATCAAGTGGCAATTCGCGGGCCTTTGCAATCTCACCCGATAAATCATCCAGTAGTTCTGACATGCTATTCCTCTTTTCCTAAACTAAAGACTATTCGTAAAGCGCCGACTCAACATCGAGAAGGTGAATCGGTGTCCCACACTCCCAGATCGAAAGGCAAGCGGCCTTTAGCGCATCCAGGGACTTAGGGTCACCGAAGCTAACCACCACCTTCTCTCCCAAAATCTCAACCTCGGCGTCTCCAAGTTTGAAGCCGCGCTTAGTTTTTGTCGGTGCTCTATAGGGACTTAGTAAATCCTTGAGAGTTCCAAGGATGAAGGCAGGTCTTGAATCAGGCCTTGCGCCAAGTAGTTCTTTACGAGTTGTGACACCTGTCATAACCAGGGCCGAGCCGATTCCGGCCTTATTTGCACCGACAACGTCGGTATCCAAGCGGTCACCGACATATATTGCACTCTCGGCACCAAATTCGCGCATTGCTGTTTCAAAAATAGCTCGCTCGGGCTTTCCAGCAACAATTGGAAGTTGTCCGACGGCTGTGTGGACTGCAGAAACCAGCGTTCCGTTTCCGGGCGCTAGTCCGCGCTCCCTCGGAATTGTCCAGTCTTGATTGGTGGCAACCCATTTAGCTCCACCTTGAATCGAATAGCTAGCCTCGGCTAAATCCTTCCAGCCGACATCTGGAGCAAAACCCTGGATAACCGCGGCTGGTTTTTCCTCACTTGATGAAACGAGCTCAAAACCTGCGTCAATCACTTTCGAGCGAAGACCTTCGCCGCCGACAACCAATACTTTCGAGCCTGGTGGCAC
>NZ_JBASXC010000122.1:0-4743 GCF_049276775.1 Rhodoluna sp. | reverse complement strand
GGTTACATGGGGACTTATCAGGATTATTTTTAGGGAGATTTGCCCACGACACCGATAACCTCTTGAAAGTACTAAACGAGGTCGTCGAAAACTTCAGCACCGAACCCCTAGCGACAGTGTAATTTCTTATGATCGGGCTCGGAAGCTACAGCTTTTTCTGGGAGCAGTCAGATAAGAATCCCAAGGCCCTGTCTCTAGATGAGGTTTTTACTCGAACAGTAGATCTAGGTCTGAACCTCTTTCAAATTTGCGATTACGAACCCCTTGAGCGGATGAGTGGTTCCGAACTAACAGAGGCTGCAGATTGCGCTCGGGACTTAGGGCTAGAGATTGAGCTTGGAACCAAGGGTATAGAGCCCGCTAGGCTAGCCAAATTTCTAGAACTTGCAAAGGTTTTTGACTCTAAGTTAGTGCGCAGCATGACTAACAACCAGACATCAAAGCCTGGAAATACTGAGGTCATTCAAATTTTGAGCCAGGCATTGAGACCATACGAAGATGCCGGGGTAGTCTTGGCACTTGAAACATATGAACAGATTTCCAGTTCTGAACTAGTCGAAATTGTTTCAACTGTGGATAGCCCGAATTTGGGTATCTGTCTAGATCCGGCAAATGTGGTGGCAAATCTTGAGCAGCCGAAGCACTGCATTGAACTCTGTGCGCCTTATGTTAAGAACATTCACGCCAAGGATTTTGCTTTTAATCGTCAAGAGGGCTGGGTTGGTTTTTCCTATAGTGGAGCGGTAATGGGTGAGGGCTTACATGATTACCCAAACCTTATTTCGATTGTCAAACCGCGTCAGCGCGGTATCAACGAAATTGTCGAGCATTGGCTTCCTTGGCAGGGGAGTATCGAAAAAAGTGTTGAAGCTGAAAAACAGTGGACCCAAATAGCGATTGAATATCTAAGGAGCGTCAAATGACCACAGATCTAAACTCACTAAAAATTGCAGTGATTGGTGCCGGCGGGAAGATGGGAATGCGAGTTTCTAATAATCTCGTGAAAACCAAGCACCAGGTTCTGTACGTAGAAAATTCACCAGCTGGGCAAGATCGAGTCTCTGAGGCCGGACGCACCCTCACCGATGCCGTTATGGCGGTTTCGGATGCAGATGTGGTGATTTACGCGGTTCCGGATTTAGCTCTAAAGTCAGTGACGGAGGCCCTGCTGCCCGAGATGAAATCTGGTTCTATAGCCCTAACCCTTGATCCAGCTGCTGCATATGCCGGTTTGCTGGCGACCCGTGAGGACATTGTTCAGGCAGTTGCACACCCCTGCCACCCATCGGTGTTCTTGGAAAGAACAACTCCTGAAGAGTACGCCGACACCTTTGGCGGCATAGCCGCCCCACAGGACGTAGTTGCTGCAATCGAATCCGACGACCCGTTCAAGCGCGATGTCGTGGAGGCTACAGTCAAGGCCATTTTTGCTCCTGTAATCGATGTTCACTGGGTCAGCGTTAAGCAACTAGCTCAGCTAGAACCAACGCTGGTTGAGACAATTGCGTGCATGATTGGAGCCCTTCTAAAAGAATCACTTCATGAAGCCGTCCACACCATGGGAGTGCCGGAGCCGGCAGCAAGGGCAATTTTGCTGGGCCACACTCAAGTTGCACTGGCGAATTCCCTGCGCGGAGATAACCCGTTTAGCGATGCCTGCATGATTGCAATGGCCTACGGTCGCAAAACAATCATCAGAGACGATTGGAAGAAAGTCTTCCAGGATGATGAGCTAGATAAAAACCTAGCTGCCATGTTGCACCTAGAAAAAATTGAGAGATAAAAAAATGGGTTCTTTAGAAGGCAAAACAGCTCTGGTCACCGGTGGCGCAGCCGGTATAGGTAAGGCGGTAGCCGAGCGGTTTATCGCCGAGGGAGCCCGCGTGATTATTGCAGATCGGGACGCCTTGGCTGCCAATGCTGTTGTGAAGCAGTATGGTGCATCGGCGATAGCGGTTGTAATGGACATCAGCAACGAGGGCCTGGTTGAAAAAACGTTTGCAGGACTCGAGAACATGGGCTGGAGCCCCAACGTAGTTGTGGCCAATGCCGGTGTGCAATTATTTGGTCAGGACGCCATGATTTCCGACCTAGATTTCGAAGTGTGGCAAAAAACTCTTGAGGTCAACCTGACCGGTACTTTTCTAACTATCAAGCATTCGATTCGCTCCATGCAAAAAAACGGCGGCGGCTCCATAATCGTGACCGGTAGCCCAACTGCCCTAAACGGTGAAGGTAAAGATTTCACCGCTTACAGCGCCTCTAAAGCCGGGGTCCACGGCATGGTCAGGGCCGTTGCTAACGCCTATTCCAGGGACAACATCCGCGTCAACACGGTGGTTCCTGGTTACACCGAGACACCGCTAGTTGCGGCAATAACCAATGACCCCAAGAGTCGTGAGTCAATTGTTGGCCGGATTCCCCTTGGCCGCGCCGGCCAAGCAAACGATGTCGCAGGAATCATGGTTTATCTAGCCAGTGACGACTCCGCATTCGCAACCGGGGCCGAATTTGTGGTTGACGGCGGAATGACAAATCTCTAGTGTCCACGGCTTGGCTTAGTTTTAATTCCCCGGAGCTCCAATGGAGCTCCGGCAATTGGTCAGTCAAATTGCGTGGGGACGAACATGCCGAGATTAGCTATAAAGGTCAAGTACTGTTACGGTCCGTTAGGGCGCTGATTCGTGACAAAAACTGGGGCACTCCAGATTTTATTGTCAAGAAAGTATCTGAGAGTCCAAACCAGCTGGAAGTCGAAATTACATCAGAAGGGTTTGATGCCCACTTTTCCGGGACGGTCAAGTTTGAAGTAAAGAACTCCACTGCTGAAATTCAAATGTCACTAACTTCCGGCAAGGATTTCTCGGCCAATCGCATTGGCCTCAACGTACTAATTCCTCCCGCGCTTGCTGGAACCGATTTGCTGGTGCATCACAGTGATCAGTCACAGGAAAACTCAAATTTACCCTTGAAGATCAGCCCGCACCAACCGGTATTTGATATTTCCGCACTGGCCTGGAACCAAGCGGGGCTGGATGTGACGCTTGAATTTAGTGGCGATGTTTTTGAAATGGAGGATCAGCGCAACTGGACTGATGCATCTTACAAAATTTACAGCCGTCCACTCAGTTTGCCTTTCCCATATTCCGTGGCAGCAGGTGAGCAGATAAGCCAAAAACTATTGATAACTGTTGATTCTGAAGTGGCGAATTCGCCTACGGCTGAGAAGAATACTGAGGCTAAGATCTCCCTAATGCCGGCGGGTATCTTCCCCGCAATCCAGCTAGGGGCATCATCCGCCCCAGCGGTTACCGGCGGTTATTTTGAAACCACTGCGCTAGTTGCCGGGTTCCCAGTCTTAGTTGAGGTTGACCTCAATACTCACAATTGGAAGTCGGCGCTGGAACGTGCGGCGGAGAATTTAGCTGGAATTGACCTCAGGGTAATCTGTGATGCTGGGGTCACAGCATCATCTTTCAATGATTTGTTGGATTCGATTGCTTCCTTGCATATTTCGCGAATTGCGGTTTTCGATTCCCTTCTGCACGTATCAACTGTTGAGACAAATCAGCTCCTAAAACAGCTGCTAGAAGCTCGGGGTATGAATCCGAAGCTCATTGTCGGCGCCAGATCCCACTTCACCGAGTTGAATAGAAACTTTTCTGACTTACCGGAGTTTCGGGACGGACTCACCTTCAGCATTTCACCTTTATTTCACGCTACAAACACGGAACAGTTGGTCGAATCGATCGCTATGCAGCGACTGGTAGCTAGTCAAGCGGTGGAGATGGCAGGCGGCAAGGAAGTTCACATTGGACCTATAACCCTTCGACCGAGATTCAATAACGTAGCGACCGAGAAGCCAGAGATCCCGGACGTGTCTGATTTATCAATCGGCTACGGTGCCGAGTGGTTCGGCACTAATGATCAGCGGCAGCAAAGCCCAGAGCTGGCAGCTTGGTTGGTTGCTAGCGCGGCGGCGACAAGTGTGCCCGGAGTGCACTCTCTCACCTACTTTGAACAGTGGGGGCCTCGAGGCATTGAATCGGGCGACGGTATAACTTATCCAGTCTTTGAGGCGGTCAAGCTGTTGGCAGAAATGACCGGTCGGTCTTTTCTTTCAGGTGGCTCCCCAGATGGATTGATTTGGGCTTTGAATTTTGTCTCGGGGGAAGTTAATGGCGCAGGGAGCCTTTTGGTGGTTGCAAACCTGAGGGGACAGGCCACTGAAGTTGAGCTCGAGATTAATGGAAACTCCAAAGTTGTAAATCTGAATCCTTACTCGTGGAATAGATTCAGCACCTAGGTTCCTTCGGGCAAACCTACGCAGGAGTCTTTTGTAGTCTGCTAACTCTTGCCTCGGCAAAGGGTTCAAAACTCTGGTACCGCCCCTTTTTGGCTAGACTCTTGGGTATTACTTCAATGACGCAGCTTATCTTGCCCGTACATACCTGAGGAAGCCCCTTGCCTAAACCAATAGTTCTGATCGCCGAAGAGCTTTCCCCTGCCACAGTTGAGGCCCTCGGGCCTGACTTTGAAATCAAGAACATTGACGGCACTGATCGTGCCGTACTTCTTTCTGAATTGGCTTCGGCAAGTGCGATCCTGGTTCGCTCCGCGACCCAGGTCAATGCTGAGGCCATCGCAGCTGCGAAGCAGCTGAAGGTTATTGCAAGAGCTGGTGTGGGACTAGACAACGTAGATATAAAGGCAGCAACCAGTGCTGGTGTGATGGTTGTAAAT
>NZ_JBASXC010000121.1:0-3045 GCF_049276775.1 Rhodoluna sp. | reverse complement strand
CGGGTGGTAGGGGCAACGTTAGAGGAACAATCCTCGGCGCCTTCGTAATTGGTTTCCTCGCTGACGGTCTCGTCATCGTGGGTGTATCAGAGTTCTGGAAGATGGTTATCAAGGGGGCGGTAATCATCCTCGCCGTAGCTATTGACCAGGCGCAACAAAAAACAACCGTATCGAAGAAAAAGGAATCAAGTTCGGCAACAAAAAATAATTCGGTGGGCGCTTCAAAAACAAAGCGAACAACGAAGAATTCCTAACAGCTAACTGTTTGGAAAACTAAAATAGAAAGGTACGACATGCTACGCAAAGTACTATCAATTGCGGGTGCTTCTGTTCTAGCTGTGTCTCTAGCAGCTTGTGCTCCAGCAGCAGACACAGACGCAACAACAGACGCAACAACAGGCGGTGGCCTAATCGCCATCATCACCGTAGACCAGGCAAACCCGTTCTGGGCTGCTGAGGCAGAAACTGCAAAGGCTGAGGCTGAGGCTCTTGGCTACACCACTACTGTCGCAGACCACAAGAACGACCCAACTGCTCAGGACCAGCTAATTGACACTGCTATCGCATCTGGTGCAGTTGCAATTATTCTTGACCCAGCCGGTGCGGACGAGTCAATTGGTGCAGTTCAGAAGGCAACAGATGCTGGTATTCCAGTATTGCTAGTCAACGCTGAAATCAACCAGACTGGAATCGCAAAGGCACAGATCGTTTCAAACAACGCTCAAGGTGCTGCACTCGGTGCTGAGGAATTCGCAAAGGCAATGAACTTCACTGGGGATTACGTAGAGCTATTTGGTAACCCAACTGACAACAACGCCGGAGTACGTTCCGAAGGTTACAAGTCAGTTCTTTCCCAGTACCCAGACATGGCAAATGTTGGTATGGAAGTTGCTAACTGGGACCGTACACAGGGTAAGGACAAGATGGATTCCCTATTGCAGGCATACCCAAACCTGACCGGAATTATCGCAGGTAACGACGAGATGGCTCTTGGTGCGATTGCAGCACTTGAGGCAGCTGGCCGTACCGACGTAATTGTTGGTGGCTTCGACGGCAACAGCGATGCTGCCGCAGCAGTAACCTCCGGAAAGATGGCGTACACCGTTCTACAGCCGATTGCCAACTTGGCAATGATGGCTGTTGAGCAGGCTCACTCATACCTAACCACTGGCTCAACCGGTGTTGCAGATGAGAAGCAGACCGTTGACTGTGTTTTGATCAACCCAGACAACGTTTCAAAGTACACCTCTTGGGCACTTGAGGGCTAAGTAAGTAAAAAAGCCTCAAAAAGTTGGGCCGTCGCTACACGGCGACGGCCTAACTTTCCCTAAAGACAAAGAAAGATTATGACCTACCTCCAGAATGACCCAAAAGACTTCGCGGCTGAATCCCACGAGGGCTTCGCTCTAGCCTTTTCCTCATGGGTCGTTCCGGTTCGCGGTGGCGTGGTTCGAAAGATGCGCGCGAAACCGGGGGAAGTTTCAGTTGTCATAGGCGGAGGATCCGGGCACTATCCAGCCTTTGGCGGTTTGGTCGGTAAGGGACTAGCCCATGGAGCCGCCATGGGAAACGTATTTGCGTCCCCATCAGCTCAGCAAATTTATAACGTCGCCAAATCAGCCTCCAATGGCGGAGGAATCTTGTTTAGCTACGGCAACTATGCCGGTGACGTTTTGAACTTTAACCAAGCCCAGGAGCGTCTTCGCTCTGAGGGGTTTGAAGTCGAAACCGTTGTGGTCACCGACGATATCGCATCGGCATCCAAGGATGAGATGGAAAAGCGCCGCGGAATTGCCGGCGACCTAATAGTTTTTAAGGCAGCTTGCTTTGCTGCCGAACAGGGTAAAACACTTTCTGAAGTCAAAGAGTTCGCAGCCTTTGCAAACAGCCAAACTCGAACCATTGGCGTGGCCTTCTCCGGTTGCACACTTCCTGGAGCGAAGGCTCCCCTATTTTCAGTTGAAGACGGACTAATGGAAGTTGGCATGGGTATCCATGGCGAGCCGGGTCTTTACACTTTGCCTAGGCCAGATGCCGACGAGCTTGCCAAAATTCTTGTGGAACAAATTCTTGGAGATCTGCCTGAGGGCATCGATTCTCGAGGGTCAAAGGCAGCACTGATTCTTTCCGGGCTCGGCTCGGTGAAGTATGAGGAGCTATTTGTTCTGTATAGAAAAGTATTTGAAATCTTAGAGCAAGCAGGAGTTGAAGTAATAGAGCCAGAGGTAGGCGAGCTGGTAACTAGCTTCGACATGGCAGGAGTGTCTCTAACTCTCTGTTGGCTTGATTCTGAGCTGGAAAAATCCTGGAGAGCTCCTGCGAGTGCACCTGCGTTTCGAAAAGGAATGATTCAGGGTTCAGAGACAGACGAAGTCTCAATTTTTGACCCAACGCAGGCTGCTCAGATCTTTGTAAAGGGCAGTGACGTATCTGTTTCGGAGAGTCGGAAGATTCTTACGGCTTTTTCTGAAATAAAAAAAGTCATTGATGAAAGCTTTGAGGAATTAGGCCGAATTGATGCAATTGCTGGAGATGGCGACCACGGTATCGGAATGCAGCGTGGTGTAGCGGCAGCTTATGAGGCCTTAGTGACTGCGGTTGAAAATCAAGCCGGAGCGGCATCATCTTTGAATGCCGCAGCTGATTCTTGGTCGGACGTCGCCGGAGGCACGTCCGGGGTGATTTGGGGGGTAATACTTTCCTCGATAGCCTCTGAGCTTGACAACGAGGGTGAGATCACAATCGAACAGATCTCTCTGGGAGTTAAGAAGGCTCTTGAGAATGTGCAGAACTTTGGCAAGGCTCAAGTTGGAGATAAGACCCTCATTGATACTTTGGATCCTTTCTCACGGTCAATTTCTTCTTCTGTCGCTTCAGGTAAGGGTTTTTCTGAGAGCTGGTCTGATGCTGCCCTGATCGCAGAGAAGGCCGCAGAATCAACCAAGGAGCTCGTGCCAAAAATTGGAAGAGCAAGGCCCCACGCCGAGAAAAGTTTGGGGACACCCGATCCTGGGGCGTTGTCTCTGGCCCTGGTCATTAGAGCAG
>NZ_JBASXC010000120.1:0-9845 GCF_049276775.1 Rhodoluna sp. | reverse complement strand
CACCAGAGAAAGCGAGTAGGCAAGTGGAGCATCTTCAAACTTGGTGATTATTTGAAACGAAGCTCTCGCGGTCGAAGAAACGGCGAAGACCGCATAGAAAACAATCAGCAGTCGGCCGGCGCCCATTGCACGCTTTGGTGAAGGCGAATCTTGAAGCATCGGGGTAGACATATTCTATGTATCGAACTTTCTTGATTGATTGAGCTAGTAGCTTCCGGTCCATATTTGATTCATTCGAACCAACATCACCGCAACTGTGAGGGCGGCAACTCCAAGAATCAAAGTCGACCAGCGGTTTCGCTCCACCAGGGCCCAGAATCCTGCACCGATTGGAACCATTATGGCAACCACTAGATAAGCGTAGAACTCAACTGTGTCAACTGCCGCCTCCGCTCCCCCGATTACTGCGAAAGTTGTGTAGCCAAACTGAACTAGTAGACCTAGGAGAACAACCGCTAGTGAACCAACGCTCCAAAGACTTGGAAGTCTTCCAAATATTCCCAGCGTAATGGCGAATAATCCGGCCGCAATTGAGAACCACAGTTGAGCGAGGTAAAGAACTTCAGTCATTTACCTCTCCTTGAAAGACCACAATTGATTTTAAGTCAGAATCCACCGGCTCCAGGACCGCCACCAGCTTGCCAGCTTCTGATACACCGGCAACCAGTGAAGAAGAACTTCCAATTGCCGATATTCTCTTGCCGTGAACCAAATCGGTGACCTGTTGGTGATTTAGGCTCACGGTCTCGAATAGGTCCCGAGCCGCTTCCACCAAAGGCGTAAGACGCAAGCTTTCGAGCTCGGAGACGTTATTGGCCTGATCAACATCAAAAGACCCGACTCTGGTTCTTCGAAGTGAAGTGATATGCCCTCCGACTCCCAGGGCGTGACCTAAGTCTCTAGCCAGCGCCCTGATATAGGTTCCCGAAGAGCAATCAACTAAAACCTCTAGATCAATAAACCCCTCGGGTGATTTGGTGCCCGACAACACCTCAAAGGCGTAAACGTTAACCTCCCTGGTTTTCAGGTTAACTTCCACTCCCTCACGAACTAAGTCATAGGCTCTTTTGCCATCTACCTTGATTGCGCTCACAGATGAGGGTCGCTGCTGAATTACTCCGGTGAGTTTAGAAATTTCCAAAGCAATTTGCGCAGGGGTGATATCCGCCAGGAGATCAGCAGCTGCCGTTTCTAAGACTTGGGATTCGGAATCATCAGAGACTGTCGAAACGCCCAGCCGAATGGTAGCCAAGTAGGTTTTGTCGGCGCCAACTAGAAAAGTAAGCAACTTAGTACCAGAGTCAATACCCAAAACCAATAGTCCAGTTGCTAGCGGGTCCAGTGTTCCAGCGTGACCGACTTTTTTTGTGCCCATGGCTTTTCTCACCTTCGCAACCATGTCGTGCGATGTGAAGCCCTGGGGCTTATCGACTAGAACTAGACCCGAGCTGGCCAATGCTAGTCCTGGTCTTCGATTTGCCTTGGCTCTTTATAGGGATTGGCATCCCCGGCAGGCTTTGCGGCAGCCGCAAGCCTTGCAACTTCTGCGTCGCGCTCCCTGGCCTCAGCGAGTAGATCGTTCATGTGGGCCGCATTTTCTGGCAACTCATCGGCGATGAACTCAAGAGTTGGGGTCAAGCGAATAGAGAGGTTGTGTCCCACCTCTCCGCGAATTCGCCCCGTGTTTTTTCTGATGATCTCATTTGACCGCACTCGATCCTCGTCGGAGCCAAACACGGTGTAGAAAATCTGAGCGTGAGACAGATCGGGTGTCACCTTCACCTCGGTGAGAGTGACAAAACCAAGGTCTGGATCCTTCACCGCTTTTTCAAGCGCTTCGGCAACCAAAACCTTAATTCGCTCGGCTAACTTCCGAGCCCTCGCAACGTCAACCATTTTTCTACTAAACCCTTGGCTTCTCGCGCATCTCGTAGGTCTCAATGATGTCTTCCAGCTCAAGCTCGTTGAAACCACCCAGCCCAATTCCACACTCGAAGTCGGTTTTGACTTCGTTGGCATCATCCTTAAAGCGCTTCAGCGAGTCGACCTTCAGGTTCTCGGCTATGACGTTGCCAGCTCTTAGTACACGAGCGAAAGAGTTTCGCTTAATGGAGCCGGTGCGAACAATAGATCCAGCGATAGTTCCAACCTTGGAGGACTTGAAAAGCTCCCTAACTTCGGCGGTACCAAGCTGAACCTCTTCGTACTCAGGCTTAAGCATTCCCTTGAGGGATTTTTCAATGTCCTCAATTGCCGCGTAAATAACTGAGTAAAAGCGGATGTCCACTCCCTCACGATCGGCACGGTCTTTAGCCTTGTTGTCTGGCTTTACGTTGAATCCAATGATGATGGCGTTGTCTACGGTTGCCAGGTTCACATCCGACTCGGTCACCGCACCAACACCGCGGTGAATGATTCGAAGCTGAACCGAATCATCGACCTCGATCTTAAGCAGCGAGTCCTCTAGCGCTTCAACAGCACCGGAAACGTCACCCTTGATAACCAGGTTGAGAGACTCGACCTTGCCATCTTCGAGAGCCTTAGTGAAGTCCTCAAGACTGATGCGCTTTCTGGTCTTAGCAAGTAGAGCGTTTCTGTCAGCAGCTTCACGCTTTTCGGCGATCTGTCTTGCCTGACGCTCATCGTCGGTCACAACAAATGTGTCACCGGCTCGAGGAACGCTCTGTAGCCCAAGCACCTGCACCGGCCTGGAAGGCGTTGCAGACTCAACAGGGTCGCCGTCTTCGTTGAACATCGCACGAACTCTTCCGTGAGCACTTCCGGCAACTATCGAGTCTCCGACGTTTAGGGTTCCGGACTGAATCAAAACGGTTGCAACCGCTCCGCGACCCTTGTCTAGGTTCGCTTCAATAGCAACACCGCGAGCGTCCTTATCTGGATTTGCTCGCATATCCAGGGCGGCATCCGCAGTAAGGAGAACAGCGTCCAAAAGCTCTGTGATTCCCTGACCCTTTAGAGCGGATACGGGAACAAACAGGACGTCACCACCGTATTCTTCGGCGACTAAGTTGAACTCGGTGAGCTGCTGCTTGACCTTGTCTGGGTTGGCGCCTTCTTTATCAATCTTGTTGACGGCAACAACGATCGGGACATTCGCTGACTGGGCGTGGTTTAGAGCCTCAATGGTCTGAGGCATCACGCCGTCATCGGCTGCAACAACCAAGATCGCGATGTCGGTGACCTGAGCACCTCGAGCACGCATAGCGGTGAAAGCCTCGTGACCCGGGGTATCAATAAACGTAATTGCTCGGTCTTGCCCCTCGTGGGTGGTGTGAACCTGGTAGGCACCGATGTGCTGGGTAATTCCACCTGCTTCACCCGCCTGAACGTTGGCGTTTCGAATCGAGTCCAAAAGTGCAGTCTTTCCGTGGTCAACGTGACCCATCACGGTAACAACCGGCGGACGGGCAACTAGATCCGCCTCATCGTCGTCGTAGTCGGTTGAGATATCCAACCCGAAGCCTTCGAAGAGCTCGCGCTCTTCGTCCTCGGGTGAAACAACCTCAATCTTGAAGCCAAGCTCCTCCCCAAGGATTAGAAACGTTTCTTCATCGAGCGATGCTGTTGCTGTTGCCATTTGACCGAGCGCAAATAGCACCGTGATCAGCTGACCGGCATTGGCATCAATCTTGTCCGCAAAATCCTGAATCGAAGCACCACGGCGAAGACGAATAACCGTTGTTCCGTCACCGCGTGGCACAACTGCGCCACCCAAGCTCGGGATACTTCTTTGCTCAAACTCTTCCCTCTTGGCTCGCTTAGACTTTCGAGCTTTGCTCTGTCCTCTTGCTCCACCCTTACCAAAAGCTCCAGCGGTACCGCCGCCGACGCCGCGACCGCGACCTCCGGCCGGTCCCCTGGAAGGGAATCCACCTCCGGGTGCTCCGCCACCAAATCCTGGCTTGGCTCCGCCAAAACCTGGACGTGATCCACCACCTGCTGGCCTTGCTCCCGGGCGATCTGATCCACCTTCTGGTCTGGTTCCGGGTCTTGGTGAGCCCGATCTTGGAGCTCCAGGTCTTGCCATGCCTTGAGCCGAGTTAAAAGGATTGTTGCCAGGTCTTGCCATTGGACGGGGAATGCCCATTCCCTGACTTGCAGCGAATGGATTGTTGCCAGGTCTTGCAACTCCTGGAACCGAACCGGCCGCTGGCGGCGCCTTGGGTGCATCGGTTATGGAACTGGGAGTAAGTCTGGAAGTTTTCTTCTCGGGAGCTTTCTTCTCGGTGACTTCGACCACTTCAGCTTCTTCAGCTGGGGCTTGCTCGGCTCCGGCTGCTGCTTTTTTGGTTGTCGCCTTTGGCTTGGCGACCTTCTTTGGTGCTTCTTTTGGCTTGGCATCGGGAAAAGCGGCGCGAAGTTTCTTGGCCACCGGAGGGGCGATAGTGGAGGAGCCGCTCTTGACGTATTCGCCGAGCTCTTCTAATTTGGCCAGAGCAACTTTGGTATCAATACCAAGTTCTTTGGCTACGTCGTAAACACGTGGTAGCGCCACTTACTTCTCCTGTCTGGGCCTTCCCAAACAGGGCAGGCCGTTAAAGCTGTTGGGTACTCATTTCGAGATACTCATTAGATTTCCAACATCTTTTCTGCCTACTTCTTCTTATCTTTTTCCAGCGGATTCAATCCAAGTGAGGTAAGGAACCCGATTTCGACCAATTGGTCTGTGGCAATAAAACCACCAATGGCCAGTCTAGACCCAAACACCCGAAAGCGACTAGTCGCCATCCAAAATGCTGTCTGGCTGGATGTCGATCTTGGCTCCAGTTAGCTTCGCAGCCAGACGGGCGTTTTGACCTTCTTTTCCAATCGCCAGCGAGAGCTGAAAATCAGGCACCAGCACCCGAATCTGCCGTTCTTCTGCATTTATAACGAAGGCATCGGAGACTTTTGCCGGAGATAGAGCCTGAGCCACAAACTGAGGCAAATCCTCGGAAAAATCAACAATGTCGATCTTCTCGTCGTTGAGCTCGCTCTGAACCGCGCGAACTCGCTGTCCGAGCTCGCCAATGCAAGCACCCTTGGCATTCACTGCGGGGTCGCTAGCGCGAACTGCGATCTTGGTCCGGTGACCGGCTTCTCTGGCAACCGAAACAATCTCGACTATTCCTTCGGCAATCTCGGGAACTTCCATCGCAAAAAGTTTTCTAACAAGCCCGGGGTGAGTTCGGGAAACTGTGACCTGGGGACCGCGGGTGCCCTTCGACACATTGGTGACGTAGACCCTGATGCGCTTGCCGTGAGAGTAGTCCTCACCGGGAACCTGTTCCTCGGGAGGCATGATCGCTTCGATAGAACCTAGGTCAACATAAACCATGTATGAGCGCTGGCCTTGCTGAATGGTGCCGGCGACTATGTCGCCGTCCTTACCCTTGAATTCTCCGAACAGACCCTCGTCACTTATTTCACGAAGCCTTGAAGCAATAACCTGCTTTGCCGCGCTAGCCGCAATTCTTCCAAAACCATCCGGTGTTGACTCGGTCTCGCCAGTCTCATTTCCCTCTTCGTCGAGAGTGATTACAAAAATCTGAACGTGACCGGTCTTCTGATCTAAAACTGCGCGGGCCTTGTCGGTGTTTCCGACGCTGCGGTGGTAGGCGGCCAATATGGCAGCTTCAATAATTTCGACGAGTTCCTTAAATGGAATCTCTTTTTCGCGCTCGAGCCCTCTAAGGACGCCTAGGTCTATATCCAAAAGGGCGACACCTCCAAGCGCTATTTACTTAAATTTCTGACAAAGCTGATTCTATCTTGATAGAACGCCTTTCCCCACTCCTTCTATTCCAGAGCTCAACCTCTCCAGATTCAAGGCCCTTACCCACAATCAACACCTTCGGAATACCGAGCAATTCGGCATCTGAAAACTTAACACCCGGTGACACCTTCTGTCGATCATCTAGCAGCACGGTTTTTCCGGTTTTCTCAATCTGTTCAGTCAATTTTTCGGCAGCCTCATAAATTGAATCCTCTTTACCAGCGGCAACCACATGAACGTCGGCAGGAGCCACCGACTCCGGCCAGATCAGCCCCTTGTCATCGTTATTGGCTTCCGCTAAAACCGCCACCAGTCTGGTGACGCCAATTCCATAGGAGCCCATGGTTACGGTCACCAACTTGCCATTCTCATCCAACACCTTGAGATCAAGAGCTTCGGCGTATTTTCTTCCAAGCTGAAACACGTGCCCAATTTCAATTCCACGAGCCAGCTCCAGCTCACCCGAACCATCAGGAGCTTGGTCGCCTGCTCGGACCTCGGCAATGTCGGCAACACCGTCGGATGAAAAGTCTCTACCCGCTACGAGGTTAAAAACATGCTTTTGATCCAGGTTCGCACCGGTGACCCAGCTGGTTCCAGAAACCACCCTGGGGTCCAAAAGAAATCGGATTCCCGCGGGAGCTTTTTCACCCAGGAACTGAGCGCCGTCTTTGGTCGGACCGATGTATCCCTTAACTAGCAAGGTGTGTTTTGCAAAATCTTCTTCGGTAGCCTGCGAAACTTCGGATGGTGAAAACGCAGCCTCGGCGCGCTTTTCATCAACTTCACGATCTCCGGGAATACCAACAATGACCAGGGAGCGTTTTCCCTCGGGAGAGGTAAGTGCCAGGACAACATTCTTTAGAGTGTCCGCTGCATTCCAAGCACTGCCATCAGCTTTTTTGACTTTGGCATTGGCCAAATCCACCAGTGACTTAATGGTCGGCGTGTTCGGTGAATCGTGGACCTCGGCCGACGGCTGAGAAGAAATCGGAATCTCTCTGGGAACAACCGTTGCAACCGCCTCAACGTTGGCGGCGTAGCCGCCGGCGGATCGAACAAAGGTGTCCTCACCAATGGGTGAAGGTGATAGGAACTCTTCAGATTTCGATCCTCCCATTGCTCCGGCGTCGGCTTTAACGATTACGTAGTCAACACCGAGGCGAGTAAAGATTCGCTCGTAGGCAGCGCGCTGGGCCTGATAAGAAACTTCCAACCCCTCGTCACTCACGTCAAAGCTGTAGGCGTCCTTCATCACAAACTCGCGACCGCGAAGCAACCCCGCGCGAGGACGCGCTTCGTCGCGGTATTTATTTTGGATTTGGAACAGAGAAAGTGGGAGGTCCTTGTAGCTCGAGTACATGTCCTTCACTAATAGAGTGAATACCTCTTCGTGAGTTGGGGCCAAAAGGTAGTCCGTTTTTTTTCGATCCTGAAGTCTAAACAAGTTATCGCCGTATTCGGTCCACCTACCGGTGGTCTCAAAAGGCTCCCTGGGCAAAAGTGCCGGGAAAAATACTTCCTGAGATCCGGCGTTAGCCATTTCCTCTCGGACTACTTTCTCTATTTTTGTTTTCACCATAAGACCCAGCGGGAGCCAGCTATAGATGCCAGGAGCTTGGCGCCTTATGTATCCGGCGCGAAGCAAAAGCCGATGTCCTTGGACATCTGCATCGGATGGGTCCTCCCGCAGCGTGCGAAGGAAAAGTTGACTCAGGCGGATAGGCATGGGCTCAATGTTACCGCCAGCGGGGACTTACTTGTCCTTGACTAGCACCTGTGGTGAGCCAACCAGGCTCGGGTCCATCTCTGCCGCCAAGCGATTAGCCTCTTCAATCAAGGTCTTAACGATTTCGCTCTCGGGTACGGTCTTGATGACCTCACCCTTGACAAAGATTTGGCCCTTACCGTTTCCGGAGGCCACTCCAAGATCTGCCTCACGCGCTTCGCCGGGTCCGTTTACGACGCAGCCCATGACGGCAACTCGAAGTGGAACGGTTAGCTTTTCAAGGCCTGCGGTCACATCATTGGCGAGCTTGTAAACGTCAACCTGAGCACGACCACAGCTCGGGCAACTCACAATTTCAAGTTTTCTTGGTCGCAGATTCAGGGACTCAAGAATCTGCGAGCCAACTTTGACTTCTTCCGCGGGAGGAGCTGAAAGAGAAACTCGAATTGTGTCACCAATACCCTTTGATAAAAGTGCACCAAAAGCCACCGAAGACTTTATAGTTCCCTGGAATGACGGTCCGGCTTCTGTGACTCCCAAGTGAAGGGGCCAATCGCCTCTCTCGGAAAGAAGTTCATAAGCCCTGACCATCACGACTGGATCGTTGTGCTTTACGGAAATCTTGAAGTCGTGGAAATCATGCTCCTCAAACAAACTCGCTTCCCAAACAGCTGACTCAACTAGAGCCTCGGGGGTTGCCTTGCCGTATTTTTCCATGAGCCTCGGATCAAGCGAGCCTGCGTTTACACCGATTCGAATTGAAACACCCGCGGCTTTAGCGGCCTTGGCAATTTCCCCAACGTGACCATCGAACTGTCGAATGTTTCCAGGATTGACTCGAACCGCTCCACATCCTGCATCAATTGCTTGAAAAACGTATCTGGACTGGAAGTGGATGTCTGCGATAACTGGAATTTGTGACTTCTTGGCAATGATGTGCAGCACATCTGCGTCATCCTGAGACGGACAGGCAACGCGAACGATGTCGCAACCGGTTGCGGTTAGCTCAGCAATCTGCTGGAGGGTTCCGTTGATGTCGGTGGTCGGAGTGGTGGTCATCGATTGGACCGAAATTGGAGCATCACCGCCGACCGCGACCTTGCCGACCATAATCTGTCGGGTCTTGCGTCTCGGGGCTAAAACTGGGGGTGGGCCCTTTGGAAGTCCTAGATTTACCGCTGGCACAATGCTCCTCGCATCTCTACTGCATCTCTAATAAGCATAAGTTGTAAATCTTGCAATCCTTGAGACCTAGCCAAATAGCGAGATTGGGTTCACTAAATCAGCCGTAATAAGCAGAGCCGAAACCGCCAATAGGGCAATAAAGACAAACCAGGTAAGTGGCATCAGAAGTGCGGTGTCCGCAGGTCCGGGGTCTTTTTTGCCAGCCACCCGATACAAACCCCGCTTGATTGACTCGTAGATTCCACCGGCAACGTGTCCGCCATCCAGTGGCAAAAGTGGAATCATGTTGAAGACAAAAAGGGCGAAGTTCAACGAGCCCAAGATTTGAACACCGGTTGCAAACTTATCGACAAAGCTCGCCTCATCAGAAGCCGCAACCTCTCCGGCCACCTGACCGATACCCACAATTGATATAGGCCCCGTGATATCTCTTTCTCCCCCACCAAAAGTCACGGCGGTGACTTGGATAACCTCTTGCGGTAATCGAAGGATCAGCTGACCGATTTGAGCCATGGTTTGGGCAGATGCTTCCAAAGATTTTGTGAGCGGCAAAGCTTTTCGCTCGGGCGATAGGAACACGCCCAGAAATGGCTGGGCTTGATAGATAAGGTCTCCCGATTCATCCAGAATCGGAGATCCCAGCGAGTCAAACTGTGGGCGTTGCTGCAGTACGGCACTAACCATTACCTTGACAATCTGACCTCCGCGCAGCACTTCAAATTCTGCGGTTGGGTTCGCAGTTAGGATTTCTCTAATTTGGACCCAGTCAACCGCTTTTTGACCGGCCACCGAAACTACCTCGTCACCGGCCAATAACCCTGCCAGGTGTGCCGGGGTCTGCTCGGCAACCGAGCAGGAAGTTGAATTATTGTTCAGACAAACCGAAACCGCTTCGATCTTGAGTGAGCTCTGATAGATTCCAAAACCACTAATCGCTATAGCGGTTAGCAAAACCCCAAGAACTAGGTTCATAAAGGGTCCACCCAGCATTATGATCATGCGCTTACCAACACCGAGCTGATAAAACTTTCGGTTGGCATCGGCTGGGGTTTCAGACTCCGAGTGAGCGGTTCGAGCCTGCATAATCATATCCTTGAAAAAACCGGTCTTGGACTCTGGTTTTTTCGCCGGCGGATACATCCCAAGCATGGCGAT
>NZ_JBASXC010000119.1:0-7393 GCF_049276775.1 Rhodoluna sp. | reverse complement strand
GTGGGCGATACTGGGTTCGAACCAGTGACCTCTTCCGTGTCAGGGAAGCGCGCTACCACTGCGCCAATCGCCCATTGCCTATTGCTCGGAGGTGAAGACGGGATTCGAACCCGTGTAGACGGCTTTGCAGGCCGCTGCCTAGCCTCTCGGCCACTCCACCGATGCGTGGCTTCTGGCCACCGCGAGCGGATGACGAGATTCGAACTCGCGACCCTCACCTTGGCAAGGTGATGCTCTACCACTGAGCCACATCCGCTTTGCAACCAAAGGCTGCTTCGCTACTCTAACCCAAATCCCTGCGCCCTGCCAAACATCCACATCATCCAGGGGCAAGAAAACAGGGGGTCCGATACTGGACCCCCTGTTTTGATGAAACCAGTTCTATTACTTGACTTGAGCGAAGGAGTAGGCCTCTTCACCGTGAACTACGGTGTCGATACCCGCGATCTCATCTTCTGCCTTGACTCTAAAGCCCATGGTCTTCTCGATAGCGAAGCCGATAAGCAGAGCCATTACGAAGCTGTAAATCAGCACCGCGCCTGCTCCGATGATCTGAGCCCAGAGCTGATCGAAGCCGTAGCCGAATAGGAAACCAACTTCGGATCCAAACACACCAATTGCCACGGTTCCGATGATTCCACCTACCAAGTGGATACCCACCACGTCTAGCGAGTCATCGAACCCGAAGCTGAACTTCATGTCGATTGCAAGTGCGCAAAGGACTCCAGAAATCAGACCAAGGACAATTGCCCATACAGGCTCAACAGATGCAACCGCTGGGGTAATTGCCACCAGGCCTGCGATAACACCGGAGGCGGCTCCGATCGACGTTCCCTTGCCGTGACGAATCTTTTCAACAATGATCCAACCGAGCATTGCCGCAGCTGGAGCAGCGATTGTGTTAACGACCGCTAGAGCGGCAACGCCATCGGCAGCCAGTTGGCTACCGGCGTTGAATCCAAACCAACCGAACCAAAGGAGCGCAGCTCCGATCAAGGTAAGCGGTACGTTGTGTGGTTGCATGATTCCCTTTGAGAATCCAAAACGCTTACCCAGGACAATTGCCAAAGCTAGGGCTGCTGCTCCCGCGTTGATGTGAACCGCGGTTCCACCTGCGAAGTCAATTGCGCCAAGCTTGTCGACAATCCATCCGCCATCCACCTCAGGGGTGAAGTTGAAGACCCATCCGGCCACAGGGAAGTAGACCAAAGTTGCCCAAACCCCGGCAAATACCATCCAGGCACCAAACTTGGCTCGGTCGGCAATAGCACCCGAGATTAGTGCAACTGTGATGATTGCAAAAGTAGCCTGGAAGGCAACAAATGCCATCTCTGGGAAAGCCCCAGCAGGTGCGGCAGCGTCAGCAACCTGGGCCGCAAGGCCGAGAGCGGCTGTGTCGATTCCTATGATGTGCGGAATTCCGATCCAACCGACATCACCGACATCCGCGAAAGTGATGGCGTAGCCATATAGAACCCATAGCACTGCAATGAGAGCCAAAGATCCAAACGAAAGCATCATCATGCTTACGACCGATTTGGCTTTCACGAGGCCACCGTAGAAGAAAGCCAGTCCTGGTGTCATTAGCAGTACCAGAGCGGCTGAGAAGAGCACGAAGGCGGTATTTCCCTGATCCATTCGAGTTCCTTTCGTTAGTTGACCACACCGCTTTGGTGCTTGCATGCAACATTGGTCTAAGAGTGTTTCCCGAGAGCTCTTTCCGCGTTTCCAAAATGTTTCGTAACGGACTAGAAAGTGAAATGTTTGTTTCGAATTTCAGAGTATTTTAGAACTATGAAATCTGAGAGAAATGCTGCTGTAGTCATGCTCGGAGCGGCCATGATGGGCCTGCTCATCGCAAACTCCCCCTTCGGTGGGCCGTTGTTGTCCACAATCGCGTTCAAACTAAACCTGGAATGGATAGACATAAGCATCACAGTGGGTCACGTGGTCTCAGACCTGTTCTTGGCGGTCTTCTTCTTCGTTGCGGGACTCGAGCTAAAGTACGAACTCACCCTCGGTACCCTCTCCTCTCTCAAACGTGCCCTCGTGCCGGTGATAGCCGCCGTAGCCGGAGTTGTGGTGCCCTCGGCAATATATGCCTACCTAAACTGGGGAACTGATGCTCTTGTTGGGTGGCCAATTCCAGCTGCCACCGACATCGCTTTTGTGCTTGGAATTCTTGCGATCTTTGGACGTGGAATGCCTAAAGAAGCGAGAATCTTCTTACTGGCCCTAGCAATCTTCGACGATTTGGTGGCAATCTCCATCATCGCAATCTTCTACACAACCAAAGCTGAGCCTGTTTGGTTGATAGCAACCGTTGCTATCGCAATCGCTTTCCGTTTCGCAGAAGTAAAGAGGAATAAGCACAAGTGGCTAATAAGACTTTCCTTTGGACTCGCTCTTTGGTACACGGTGTACCAGTCTGGCGTGCACGCAACTGTGGCTGGTGTGCTCCTAGGTATTTTGATACCCGCAACCCGAGTTCATGGAGTTGTCGCAAAAATACAACCCGCAACAAACTTCATTGTCCTTCCGATTTTCGCATTCACCGCTGTTGCAGTCGTAATCCCGGCTACCTCCGGAGACGTAAGTCAAGTCTTTAGCGGAATCTTCTACGGACTGGCTGTTGGCAAAGTTGTTGGAATATCTCTTGCGGCCGTTATTGCCAATAGGTTATTGAAGCCAAAGGATCGACTGCCCCTTGGATTTTTGGATTTTCTTCCTCTTGGTTTCTTGGCCGGTGTCGGCTTCACGGTATCGCTTCTAATTGCTCATCTGGCATTTCTTGATAACCCGGAGCTCTACGCTCAGTCGGTACTCGGAGTACTACTTGGATCGATGGTTGCTATGGGTGCCGGCGGAGCACTGCTCTGGCTTCGCGCACAGTGGTACCTAAGAACTGCAAAAGAAGAAAAGGCTAAAAAGAAGAAGTCAAAGAGCCGATCCTCGAAATAGCACGCAGGTACTTTTTCTTATATCCACCCGACAAGTACTCAGATGAGAATACTTCGGTTAATCCAACCCCGGTTGAGGCAATCGGGGTTTGAGACTCATAGAGCCTGTCAACGAATGAAACAAGTCTCAGGGCTGCAGATTGATCGGTTAGCTCGTGTGCGTCCTTAAGAACTAGTGCATCAATACCATCAATAAGCTTCAGGAACTTAGAGGGATGGACTTTTGCAAGGTGGGCCAACAGCTGACTGAAATCATCTACGGCAATGTTGTTTCCGGCGTTTACTTTTTGCTCTAAAGCACTTGAGAGTTCGGCTTGCTCTAGAGGTTTGGCATGTCCATCGATTGGGCGATGCCGGTAATCCTCTCCGTCAACGCTAACGATCAGAAAGCGATCCGACATCGCGGAAATTTCTCGAGCAAAATCCTTGGCTGCAAATCTTCCCTGCCCTAAAGCATTTGGCGGAGTGTTTGAAGTTGCTGCAAAGCGAATCCCCTTGGCTCCGAGTTCGCTTAAGAGCCTTGACATAAGCATGGTGTCGCCAGGGTCATCGAGCTCGAACTCGTCGATGCACAAAAGCTCGAATCCAGAGAGTTGCTTTAGGGCATCGGCAAAGCCAAGCAGTCCAATCAAGCTGGTGTAGGCGAGGAAACTTCCAAAGGCCTTTGGACCCTTGTACTCGTGCCAAATAGCAGCCAGTAAGTGAGTCTTGCCAACACCGAAGCCACCGTCTAGGTAAATGCCCGCAACCGACCGTGTTTTTGAGCGTGAAAACATGCTTTTTATCACTGATGGTTTTACGAATTCCTTCGCAGCCAGCACCGCCTGTGCTTGGGAGGGGTGATCCGGATTTGGGAGGTAGTTCTCGAACCTAGCTTTGGTAAACTCTCTAGGAGGAACCAGTTGACTTAGCACCTCATCCAGACTCGGATTCGGTTGAATTTCAACCAGGGAACAAATGGCCCCTGAATTGGTTGACAATGACACCGCCCCTTGTGTGGACCCGAATAGGTCAACAGTCTATAAGGAGATAACTTTGCCAATCGACATCGACCCAAGCCAAAAATTCGCTTCCTACGCAGACCCAAGGGCTCTGGTGAGCACTCAATGGCTTGTCGAAAATTTAGGTCGAGATGGTCTGGTGGTTGTGGAGTCCGATGAAGATGTTTTGCTTTATCAAACCGGGCACATCCCAACCGCTAGAAAAATTGACTGGCACACCGATCTAAACGACGTGGCCACCCGCGACTACATCGACGGCGAAGGATTTGCCAAGGTAATGTCGCGACTTGGAATCAATCGCGACGACACAATCGTTCTGTATGGAGATAAGAGCAACTGGTGGGCGGCCTATGCCCTGTGGGTATTCAAGCTTTTCGGCCATGAGGATGTCCGCCTCCTCGATGGCGGACGTGACAAGTGGACCACCGAAGGCCGGGAACTAACAAAGGATGTTGAGACAGTGGCTTCCACGAGCTATCCAGTTATCGAGCGCGATGACTCAGGCTTCAGGGCCTTCCGAGATGATGTCTTTGCCCACTTTGGAAAGCCAATGATCGATGTGCGCTCCCCCGAGGAGTACGCAGGGGAAAGACTGACCGCGCCGGGCTATGCCGACGAGGGGGCGTCCCGTGCCGGACACATCCCCACGGCAGCATCAGTTCCATGGTCTAAAGCTTGCAACGAAGACCAGAGCTTTAAGGAGCGAGCAGGACTCGAGGAAATTTATCTGGAGGGAGCGGGGCTTGCCGGTCACTCCGATGTCATCGCCTATTGCCGAATTGGTGAGCGTTCCTCACACACCTGGTTTGTTCTGAAGTATCTACTTGGAATCGAGAAGGTAAGAAACTACGACGGTTCTTGGAGTGAGTGGGGCTCTTTAGTAAAGGCTCCCATAGCTCTTGGAGTAGAGCCGGGCCCAGTCCCACAGATGGCGTAAATGACAACGCTTGAAACAGCTGATCAGCTAATAAAGGACTTTGAGGTTCTTCGCGACTCCGAGCGACTTGATTTACTTCTCGAGTTCTCTGAGGCTCTGCCTCCACTACCTCCAAGGTATGCTGACCACCCCGAGCTTTTAGAGCGCGTCGAAGAATGTCAGTCGCCGATTTTCCTCTTTGTCGAAATTGATTCCGATGGTCTAACCAGACTTTTTTTTAGCGCTCCCGCTGAATCACCAACCACGAGGGGTTTCGCAAGTCTGCTGTTTAGTGTCATCGACGGGCTACCCGTGTCGGAAGCTCTAGATTTTGATTTGGATTTTCCCTTCAAGCTATCTCTTTCCGGTGCTGTTTCAGCTCTAAGGCTAAGAGGAATGCTTGGAATTCTCTCCCGCATTAAAAGGCAGCTAAGGGAAAAATCAGCCTTATGATTTCACCGGCCTATGGCCTAGCCCTTGAAGCAAACGCTACAGACGCTCCGGCTTTAGCTGAGTGCTACGGACCGTGGGAGGGCATTTGCTCAAACCACGTCATCACTTCTTCTGGCAAGTTCGCCGGTCCCGACGGCTCCTCTAGGTCAATTTCTTCGGAAGCCGATAGGGAGCTGCTGATTGCACTGCGCGCGCATGCTGATGTGATTGTCGTGGACGCCGCCACGGCCAGGCGTGAGAGATACCGACTCCCATCTTCTGGAGCAAGGCTGGTCGTATTTTCAAGCAGTGGAGTCTTAGCAGGTATCCCCGCTATTCAGGAAACCAGTGACAGCTGTTTCCTGTTCAGCCCAAACCGGCCAATGGATTTTCCCGAACGCCAGTACGTGCCGATTCGGAACCCGGAAAATCCCCTTCAGGACCTTTCCCAGTGGGCAATAAGAGAATCGCTACCGGCGCTTCTGCTCGAGGCCGGACCGACACTTTCGAAATCCGCTTTCAATAACAAACTAGTCAGCTTTTCTGCTCTGACTATTTCCGAACAAAATCAAGACCTTGATGCCCTCGCAAAGTCGCACCCGTTTGACGATTCGGCATTACTGGTCTCGGTGGCGCACTCAAACCAGGCCACCTTCACATACTGGACCCATTAGCGGCGTGGCAGAACCGCTAGCTGGTTGACCAATCGTAGTCTTGAGCAAATGCTTGAGATTTCAGACAAAACCGATACGACCGCCGACTTTCAGCTGGCAGTCATGTCTTTGCGCCAGGCCACCATTAGAGACGGCGTAAACATTACCGAGATTCCTTCCCCGGACAAGATTGCTAAGTACTCCGTGGCTCTGGCTGCCAACATCGGAGTAGACGCCCACGACAGTCGGTCAGATCAAGGAACGGGAAGATTTGTTCTTCTTAATTCGGATGAAGTTCAAGAGGGGTGGGGTGGCAATTTTCGAATCATCTGCTTCGCAAAATCTCCCCTAGAAACCGACATCGGGCAAGATGAGTTGATCACCGACGTCTGCTGGGCTTGGTTAGAAGATTCACTGAGAAAGCGTGGGGCTGGCTACACCTCGGAGGCTGGCACCATAACCAGAATTATTTCCCAAGGCTACGGATCAATCTCTGGACACAGCGACCACGCGGAGCTTGAACTAAGAGCCTCCTGGTCCCCTACTGATTCTAATTTTGCTTCTCACCTCGAGGCTTGGCAGGATTTGCTTTGCATGATGTCGGGTTTGCCTCCCGAGTCCGGAATAAGCAGGATCTAATTGTCTGAGGCACCCACAAAACAGGAGCTTCCAGAACTTCCGCTACTTCAATCTCCCAGAGCAAAAGTCCATTATATTTCGGATCTAAAACAACTGGAAGACGCGGTTCGAGACCTCACCTCGTCAAAAGGTGCTGTGGCAATAGATGCCGAGAGGGCTTCTGGATTTAAATATTCGCAGAGGGCTTATCTTGTGCAGCTTCGGGCAATCAACACCGACATTTTTCTCATCGACCCGGTATCCGTTCCTGGGATTCTCGAGACTAAGCCTTATCGAGAACTAAGCCAAGCTCTCAAAGATCGCGAGTGGATTCTTCATGCTGCGACCCAAGATCTGGCGTGCCTGGATGAGATTGGCCTCAAGCCCGGAGCAATATTTGACACTGAGCTAGCCGCAAGATTAGCCGGACAACCCAGGGTCGGACTTGGAGCCCTTACCGAGAATCTGCTCAGCTACCGGCTTGCCAAGGAGCACTCGGCGGCTGACTGGAGCACAAGACCACTGCCAGAGAGCTGGTTGAACTATGCGGCTCTGGATGTTGACGTTCTTCACGAGTTAGCCGAAGCTGTTGGCTCCCTTCTGCAAGAGCAAGGAAAAACGAGCTGGGCTGATGAGGAGTTTAGGTCGCTACTGAGTTTCAAACCCAGACCTCAGCGCCCTGATCGGTGGCGCGCAATCACCGGCCTTCACAAGGTAGCTGATCGACAATCGCTCGAAATGGCTAGAAGACTCTGGCTTGCCCGGGAAGAGCGTGCTCAAAAGATGGATGTTTCCCCCGGAAGTCTAATCCCA
>NZ_JBASXC010000118.1:0-9603 GCF_049276775.1 Rhodoluna sp. | reverse complement strand
CTATAAATCAGTGTTTCTGACACCAGCTCCGTTACGATAAATATGCGCCTGTTTGTTGCTATAAATGCCCAGGAAAGTTGCATTTAGTTTTTTGATTGTAACCAAGTCGTAATAATCAAAAGTATGCAAATCATTTTGAAATTAGTAACATTACGAACTAGCAAGAAGGTGTTTGCCGGATTGTCTCACCTGGTTGTTTAGGCAAATGACCAGTGAAAATGACCGAAAGGAAAGCAATGATCAACAAAGGACTCAAGCGTGGTACTTTGGCCACCGCAGCGAGCCTTGCAGCAGCGCTGGTGCTATCAGGCTGTGCAACCGGAGGGACCACTACCGATTCCTCTGACTCAGGCAGTTCATCAGGTGGCACCGCTGCCGATCCTGTAACTATCCGAGTTGTGGCAGCGCAGTACACCGACGACATGCAGGGTTACTACGACGACTTGGTTAGCCGATTTGAGGCTGACAATGCTGACATCAACGTAGAGGTTGAGGTAGTTAGCTGGAACGACATTGACCAGAAACTAAAGACCATGGTTCAGACCGGTGATCTTCCAGACATCGGAAACCTGAACTACTTCTCTAGCTTTGCTGCTGATGGACTTCTTTACTCCGCAGACGAGCTAGTTCCTGCAGATGTTCTTGCAGACATGGTTCCAACCTTTATCGAGAACTCGAAGTACGAGGGCACTGCGTTCGCAGTTCCAGACCTAGCGTCTGCTCGCCTGTTCTTCTACAACAAGGACATCCTGGCTCAGGCTGGCGTCTCTGTTGACGAGCTAGCAACCTGGGATGGCCTAGAGGCTGCTCTAAAGAAGATCAAGGCTGCAGTCCCAGACGTAGTGCCACTAGCACTGCCACTGGGCCCTGAAGAGGCACAGGCCGAGTTCATGATTTGGGCTAACTCAAACGATGGTGGCGTCTACGCCAACGGCGAGTGGACAATCACTGACCCTAAGAACGTCGAGACCATGGAGTTCCTATCCGGTCTTGTCGCTGACGGCCTAACCAACCCAGCACCAGCAACCTTCAACAGAACAGACGGCGCCTTTGCTCTGTTTGCTCAGGGCAAGGCTGCGATGCTGAATGGTGCGATCTTCCTACCTTCAGTATTGGCTGACCAGGGAAGCACCGTGAACTACGGTTTCACTAACTTCCCAACCAACCGTGCTGACGGTAAGTCCATCACCCTAGGTGTCCAGGACTACTTCTTTGGATTCAAGAAGGATGGAAACAAGGACGCTGTACAGCGCTTCATGTCCTTCCTATTTGAGCCAGACAACTACTCAGCATTCCTAGAGGCAGCCGGCGGCTTCTTGCCAGCGACTGTCTCCGCCGGTGAGGCAATGAGCTCCGATGAAGCACTGGCTCCATACATCGCGGTTCTGCCAAACGCTGTCTTCTACCCAGGATCCGAGGCTTCATGGCCAGCGGTTCAGGGCGAGATGCAGCAGACCATTGGTCTGGCAGTTGCTCCTGGCGCTGACATTCTGTCAGTACTAGAAAACATTGCTAGCAAGGCCGAATAGCCTCTAGCGACAAGATGCAAGGTTGGCGGGGTCCTCATGGGGCTCCGCCAACCGCTTTTTGGCTATAAAGTTTTTGCGAGGAATCGATGAAGAAACTCTTGATGGGTCCAATCCCATGGCTAGCCCCCATGATGATTTTGATCTTTGGTGTGGTGCTCTGGCCCGTCTACGAGATGATTCGCACCTCGATGCTGGATATCTCCAGCTCCGGCAAGGAGCGCGGCTTCGTAGGCCTTGATAACTACGTAGAGCTCTTAGAAAACCCAAACCTCATGGGTGCTGTTTCTAGAACAGTGGTGTGGATGTTGATCGTGGTTTTCTTCACAATCGTCATCTCCCTGGGCCTAGCTCAGCTACTTAATGCAAACTTCCCCGGCAAGCGCTACGTTCGCTGGATCATCATCGTCCCATGGGCATCCTCGGTAATCATGACTGCCACCTCGTTTAGGTGGATGTTGGATGGCTACTACGGACTTCTAAACAGAGTGCTGCTAGATCTAGGCATCATTACCGAAGCTCAGGATGTCCTTGGAAATCCCGACACATCTTTCCCCTGGTTGATCGTGGTTGCGATCTTCGTATCGCTCCCATTCACAACCTTCGTACTGCTTGCTGGTCTGCAAACAATTCCAAACGAGCTCTATGAAGCCGCGAGAGTTGATGGGTCAGGGCCGATCAAGAGTTACCGTGCCATTACTTTCCCGCTTTTGTTCCCGTCGCTGTCGGTAGCGGCTGTCATCAACCTGATCAACGTCTTCAATCAGTTCCCCATAATTTGGATCATCACCGGTGGTGGCCCTGGCTACGAAACCGATACCACCACGACTCTGATGTACAAACTGGCCTTTAGAAGCCAAGAGGTGGGGCAATCGGCTGCGCTCTCAGTTTTGAACTTCGGCATCATCATGGTTTTTGTTCTGATTTACCTCAGGGCAACCGGCTTTATCGGTAAGAAGAAGGAGGACTAGAAATGAAGCTAGCCAAGAAGTCTCTCCTAACCGCTGCAGCCTGGTTTGTTGGGTTTTTGTTCCTTGTTCCATACCTGAGGATGCTCACCACCTCACTAACCCCAGACCAGGAGCTTTACTCAATTCCGGCCGAGTATTTCCCATCACGGCTTGAGTTCTCAAACTTCATCACCGTCTGGGATTCAGCCCCAATTGCCGACTACATCGTCAACACTCTGATAATCGCTGGGGCGGCGACAATTCTGGTCTTGTTGGTGGCCGTGCCTGCGGCCTACTACCTAGCTCGCTTCCGCTTCCGCGGACGTGGACTGGTATTGCTGTTGGTACTTGCAACTCAGATGTTTGCACCGACCTCGATGGTTATCGGCATCTACCGCGAGTTCGTATCCCTTGGCTTGGTCAATACCTATCTGGCTCTGATTCTGGTGAACGCAGCCTTCAACCTGGCCTTCTCGGTTTGGATCCTTAGTGGTTTCTTCTCTGGAATTCCGGCAGAGGTCGAAGAGGCTGCGATGCTTGATGGCTGCTCTAGATGGCAAGTGATGCGCAGGGTCACGCTGCCGCTGTCGCTGCCAGGTCTACTAACCGCCATCATCTTCACCTTCATCGCCGCATGGAATGAGTTTGTGGTGGCGCTGACCCTGACCTCAACACCAGATGTCAGACCGCTAACGGTAGGTTTGACGGGCTTTGTTGGTCTCTATGAGGTGCAGTGGCACTACGTATTCGCAGTTTCGTTGATCGCAATCATTCCGGTTGTCATACTCTTTATTTCAATTGAGAAATGGCTGGTTAGTGGATTGACTGCTGGCAGCATCAAGTAGGGGTCATCAATGTCGCGCAACGAAAGGCTCAATCGCATCCTTGAGCTGGTGTCAAAGCGCGGCGCTCTTGATGTTGAGACCGCAACCAAGCAAATTGGCGTCTCTGCCGCAACCATCAGACGTGACTTTGATGATCTGTCTTCAAGGCAGCTTGTCACTAGAACCCACGGTGGGATCAACGCAGTTGGCAAGGCCTATGAGCTACCTATCCGTTACAAGACCGCCAAGGAATCCAAGGGCAAGGTTCGCATTGCCCGAGCCGCCGCCCAGCTTGTTGAAAACGGGCAGCGAATCGGCCTAAACGGCGGAACCACCACAACCGCTCTAGCGAGGGAGCTTTCGATGCTTCCAAAGTTGCGAGCAACCGATGGAGACATTGGTCTGACTGTTGTCACAAATGCCGTAAACATTGCGACCGAGATGGTGATCAGGCCGTATATCAAAATCGTTGTCACCGGAGGCATCGCAAGACCGCAGAGCTATGAGTTGATTGGCAGCTATGCAGAGACCGTGTTGGATGGCCTTGCTCTAGACATTGCATTTTTGGGCGTGAATTCCTTTGACACGGAAATCGGAGCCTCTGCCAACCATGAGGGCGAGGCCAAGATCGGCCAGCTGTTGGCCAATGCTGCCAAGCGAGTCATTATTCTCGCCACAACAGACAAGGTTGGGTCACAGGCGTTTGCAAGAATTTGTAAACCTGAGCAGGTCTCGGCAATCATGATCGATGAAGCACTTAGCCCTGAGATGCAGTCAAAATTCGACGATGCCGGAATAGAAGTGATTGTCTGTGACTAAGAAACTCATCCACTCGGCTCAACTCTTTGATGGCAGCACCCTCACTCCAAACAGCTGGGCCCTTCTCGATTCACATAGTGCTGTGACGGGGCAGGGGGATAGCTGGCAGCAGCACCAAGCAGGTGCTGAGGTCATAAATGGCAAGAACCAGGTGCTGCTGTCATCACTGTTTGATACTCACTGTCACGGCGCCATGGGTCATGCTGCCCAAAGTGGTCTCGAAGGCATGTTGGCAACCCTTGACTTCAATCACTCCAATGGCGCTGGTGTGAGCCTGCTATCACTGGTCTCCGCAGCTCCCTCGGATGTCATAGATCTTTGCGAACAGGCTTTGGAGCTCAGTGATGACCCCAGATTCCTAGGTCTGCATCTTGAAGGACCCTATATCGCCCAATCCAAGCGCGGTGCTCACAACCCTGAGATCATCGGGCCCCCAACAACCTCAGACCTCAAGACCATCGCCAGCTTTGAATCAGTTCGTTCCATCACCATCGCCCCTGAGCTTTTTGAAACCAGCCAGGTGGACATCTTGCAGGATGCTGGCATCAAGCTCTGCTTTGGTCACTCCGATGCCGGTTATGAGAAATCCCTAGAGTTTTTCACCCGCTACCCCGATGCCGTTATGACCCACGCTTTCAATGGCATGCATGGCATTCATCACAGAGCCCCGGGACCGATCCCCGCTGCCATTGAAACCGGAGTAAGCATCGAGCTAATCGCCGATGGTATCCATGTCCTTCCAGCAGCAGCAATGCTGCTTCCGAGTAAAAAGCTAATTCTCATCACAGACGCCATGGAGGCCACCGGCATGCCAGATGGCGACTATCAACTTGGCAGCATGGTCGCTCACGTCACAGACGGAGTTGCCAGAACAGATTCAGGATCACTGGCTGGTTCAACCCTGGTTCTAAAGGATGCTGTTGCCAACTACGCAGCCTGGTCAAACGATCCTTTGGCAGCGCTAAAGGCAGCAACTACGAACCCGGCAGCAACCTACGAGGCAAAGCTCCCAGAACTGAGCCTGGGAAACCACTTGCTAATCGATTTCTAAAGAGCTTCAGAGGAATACCCGAAACCCCTGGACCAAATTAGGTAGACGGTTGCACCGCTTTAGCCGGCAACCTGCTTGCGGTACTGAGTCTCGATGTCTCTCAGGATCTGAGCCGCAAGTTCTTTGGCCGTATCTTCACCCTGCTGGAACATCTCCACACCCATGGCAAATGCGAAACCTGGAGTCAGGCCTTCGGCAGCATCTGCCTGCAAGGCAGATGTCTTCTGCTGGCCACTGATGGAAACCCTCACCGTGAAGCCATTCTCAGAGACATTTAGATCCAGCAGGTTTGCAAAGGCAAACTCACGTGAGTGGTTTGGGCCCACAAACACCACCCTCTGGTTGGTGAAGATCACCTTGCCAATATCTATGACGGTGACTTCCTCGGGATTCTGAGTGGTCTGTCCATCAAAGCCACCGGCGGTGATGGCGATATTGTCAGTTAGCCCGAGGCTGCCACCCAAGAAACCACCGGACATGGTCGAACCAGAGCTCTTGTATTCGAGGAGAGAAACATTGCTTCTCTCATAGAAAGCCTTTTCGCCAGGCTGCAAGGAGAGATAGAGGTTTTGAAGTGGCTCAAAACCCTGAGTGAACTTCAAGAGCTGTGGCCTTAGTGCATACATTTGCTCGATGTTCTTGGAGGTCTTCTTCTGCTTCCAGATCAGGTAGGCACTTACCCCAACCACTAGCACCACACCCAGGCTGATCCAAAAGGCAGGGGACTCCATCAGCATCAACAACAATCCGAAACCTAGGAAAAGCAGTATCAGCGAACCACAGCCAGCTCTTTGCAAGTTCTCCCCCTTCGCTAACAAAAAGCTTAGGGCGGTGCCCGACATCTATTTCAAAGTGCCTAATTGGCGAAGAATGCTTTGAGATGCTTCCTCAATTGCGGGTCGACAACGTAAACATAGGTGCCTTTGATTCCCCTGGTAAGGAGCACGCGATAAATGTTGAGAGCGTACTGACGAATGTCCTCGTCCGAGTACTTGATTCCAAGCCGGTCGTTGTTCTCTCGGCCCTTTTTGTCAAAGTAGTTCTCTCGGTTGAACGTGATTCGACCGGTTGCTTTGTCGTAGCCAAGGTCTGAACCAATGATCACACCGGCAAAGTTCAAGTCGTAGCCCTGGACTGTGTGGATACTGCCCACTTCATCTGAGGAAGTCTTTGAACTTACCCAGTCAATGGCTGTTCGGTTCCAATGGAACCTCAGACCTTCAATTTCAATGTCGTATCGGGACTTGTCGTCCTTACTGACCCACTCCCAGGCGTAACCAGCAAGAAGTCTTGCGAGACCAAACTCCTCATCACGTTTCTTGAGCTCGGACTGCATCTGAGCAAAGCTCTCAAAGAACCTGAGGTCGTAATCCCCAAAATTGCCAGCTGGTTCAGGTTTCTCGCTCAAGAGCTTCTGGACGAACTCGATGTAGTCACCACCGCCTTGCACACGCATTTGGGAGACGAGCTTGAAAAGGTTGCCTGCCGATAGGGCCTTCTGCTCCAGAGCTTCAACTTGCATCTTTGGGAGGTCTGCGGGACGGATGCTTTGGGCTGAGTCGATAAGCAGGATTCGATTTCTAGCCTGCTTCCGAATCCAATCCAATTGAGTAATGTCAGATCGATCCGCTTCGAATAGTCGAACGTTTATGTCCCTGAACTGCTTGTTTTGCATGCCAGAAGATTGATTAGCGCGTATCCCTAATCTGTGAGCCTCATCAACAATCAGTAAGTCCCAATAGCCCAAGTCGTTTCCAACATCAAACGGGCTAAGAATCATTTTCTTATCAAGCCCTGGGATCTTTGCAAATACATCTTGCACGGTCTTGCGAAGCGACTGCTGAGGAATCACGAGGCCAATCCTGAAACCAGACAGAAGATCTCGGTTGATCGGGGTGAAATATTCACTGAACACCGAGTCTTCGCCCGCAATCTCGTCTGGGAGATGGAGGGCGATGTCTCTGAGGAGTTTGACGAGATAGATCGCCACAATTGTCTTGCCAGTGCCAGGGTCACCTTGAATCACAAGCTCGGTCGAGTCGGATCGTTCTAGGTTCCCAACGAGTCGTTCAAGAATGCCGCTGAGCGCAACTGCTTGGTCGGTATTCAACGCCTTGAAAGGCGAGTACTTGAACAGGTTGCTGTTCACAATCTCTGGAACGCGCCTGGTTAACCAGCCTTCTCTGTAAAGCTCCTCAAACAGCTCGTCGAAACTCTTTCGGTACTCCTCGCGCTGGAAGTAGTCAGCTTCAGTAATCCCGTGGTTTCCGTTCAGAACCTTGAACTTCTCATCAGCTGCGAAGTAGCGAATGAGGTGGGACTCTAAATCTAGGCAAACTGACTTGTTGAACTTCTCGTTCAGGATTATCTGAACTCGCTTCAGGTGCTTGCGCTGCGGAGTAGAGAGGTGTTGATTTAGCCGGGACCCAGCATTGACTGTTTCCCCGATGTAGATCTCGTTGCTGCCGCTGATCGTGTAAACAACCGGCCAATTGCTGTGGACCGAGTCTGCCTTTTGCCATGTCGATATGGCCTCGGAGTCAAAAGGGAGCTTTTCGATCCTAAAGTCGGTCATACTTTTCGCTCTTCCCCCGAGCCTTTTCGACCGGGTACTTTACCCCAGTCTTTTCGAGCTTGTCTAGAACAAGCTCGTTGACATCAAAACCATACTTATCAGCAAGCAAGAGGCAGTAGGTCAGCACGTCAGCCAGCTCTTCGCGAACCGCCTTCTCATCCGCGCTGGAGTCCCATTGATAGCACTCAAGTAACTCAGCGGCTTCAATCGAGATACTTTTTGCCAAGTTCTCCGGGCTGTGGAACTGATCCCAATCCCGCTCTGCCACAAATGCTCTGAGTCGTTCTAGAAGCTCCCCGGTTTCCATCCATCCAAGTTACCCTGCTCCCCAGACAATTTGTCGCCCCTGGGATTACGATCAAGACATGGGGTCATTCAGGTCTGGGGAAATTTATCGGTATCCGTCATCTCGAGATGCGGCTATTCAGTTTGTTGACGGCTTGCCAAACTTCTTTCACGAGACTCGCCTCGATGGAGCAGCGCTCCCCCTGCTCGAAAAGGGCATCTCTCAGATTGCACCACCAAAGCAGCGAATCTCCGACATCACTTTTCCTGCAATTTTGATCTCGAGTTCTCCACATTCACGCGGGTCTGAGTGGAATCCTTGGCATGACGTTTTCGAGACTGATCTTGGCTACGTCAGGTACTTTGGCGACGCAAAAAAACCCGGCAACCCAGGTCTAGCCCCAGGTAACAAGATTCTTCTGGACGACCTCTCGCGCCATACTTCTGGAGATGCTGAAGTGAGAGCGACAGCAACACCCCTGGTGTTTTTTGAGAGGGTTCCCTTTGAAGGTCGCTCATACGGAAACCTCAAATTTCAAGGTTTCGGCGTAATTGAAAAAGCCGAGCTTGTTACACAATTCAATCCTGGACTTGGTTACTTCACCAACTACGTCTTTTCTTTTGCTGTCCTCAGCCTGAGTGATGAAGATGAAGTACTTGATTGGGAGTGGATCAATGATCGGCGATCACCAACCCATAGCCAGAGAGACCTGCTGGCGAAGGCGCCGATCTCTTGGAGGCAGTGGGTCAAGGGTGGAAATCAAAGAATAGAGTCTGTTAGACGGCGAGCCGCATTAGCCAAAGTGGAGAGCGTCGAGTCCCAGAAGCCGCGACCAGGTTCTCGCGAGGAAAAGGCCCTCAAAGACATCTACTCGTTCTACGGAGCAGCAGGCAAGCACCGCTTCGAGCTGTTGGCCAGTCGAGTAGTGATGAGTCATGTGAACTCGTATGGTGGCGGCTACACCGAAGGGTGGGTCACTAGAGGAAGTGGAGATGGCGGAGTCGACTTTGTTGGCAAAGTGCGACTTGGATCAGGTTTTGCAGCCGTTGAAGTCGTGGTCCTCGGCCAGGCAAAATGCGAGGCACCAGACAAGCCAACAAACGGCGTCTCCTTAGCCAGGACAGTTGCGCGTCTAAAGCGGGGCTGGATTGGTGCTTACGTGACTACTTCGTACTTCTCGAGACAATCCCAACTTGAAGTTATAGAAGATGCGTATCCGCTCATCAAAGTGAGTGGCCTAACCCTGGCCACTGAGACGCTCAAGCTTGTCGAAGCAGGCGGCTTCCGCGACGTTTTCGGCTATTTAGAGTCCCTGGAGCTTGAGTATCCGGAAATGATTCGAAACCGGCGGCCAGACGAGATTATCGAGAATTGAGACCGTCCTCGCTCGAGCCAAGCCTCTAAGGCTCGCAATGCCCTCTGGCTGATGTTCTTTGTGATGGGTGTTGTCTCTATGGCTTGGGTGCCAAGGATTCCTGAGATAAAGACCGCTAATGCTCTGACAATGGGTCAGTAGGTGTGTCTGGAATCTAAAGATTTGGCTTCGCAGCCATGGAGTCAACCGTCTCCGAA
>NZ_JBASXC010000117.1:0-17290 GCF_049276775.1 Rhodoluna sp. | reverse complement strand
GGAGCGTAGGGACGCTTTTCAAGATACTTGGCTGCTTTTGGGGTTAGTGCAATCCCGAGCGCGCGGGACAAACGGGTCTTACTGCGGGTACGCGATGTCTTAGACACTGCTTCCTTTCAAGTTATTCCAACAAAAAAATAAAAAGCAACAGAGCAATGCTTTTCTCGCTGCCTAGAAAGGTCTGCTAATCGACACTCGCTATTTGGACAACCCCTTGCAGCCGCGCTAAGGATTCAAATTGGCAACCTTAGGAGTTTAGCACCGGAAAGATGTCGCCATCAAGCCTTTTTCCCTTGAATAATGGCCCTCAAGGCCTCAACCCTCTCGGCCAAGCTGCGCTCCTGACCAGCTGTTTTAGGTTCGTAGTATTTTCTAAGCTCGCTCAGGTACTGCTGGGCCACAACCGAGTGCTCGTGATCGTGCGGATAGACATATTCCGCCTCGGCCCCTTTTCTGGCCGATGCCGAACCCCGAAGATAGAGAGGAATCGCCGGCAAGAATCCAGAGCGGACATCCTCCATGGCTCTATTTATTGCTAGGTACGCCGAATTTGATTTTGGTGCCAGGGCGAGATAAATAGTCACCTGCGAAAGCGCAATCCTGGCCTCGGGCATGCCGATGTTGGCAACTGTGTCAAATGCGGCCACAGCAAGGCCAAGCGCGGCCGAATCGGCTAGTCCGATGTCCTCCGAAGCCAGAATCATAAGGCGCCTTGCGATGAACCGAGGGTCCTCTCCTCCTTCGAGCATTCTGGCCAGGTAGTGAATGGCCGCGTCGGCGTCTGAGCCGCGAACAGATTTTATAAAAGCAGAGATCGTGTCATAGTGCTGCTCACCCTCCCGGTCGTAGCGAACTAGGGCTGTTTCGAGTGCCGCCAAGACATCTTCTAGAGAAACCTCTGAGGGTGTCGAATCTGCAAACTCGATTGCCCTGGAAGCGGCCGCCTCTAGGACCGTGAGTGCTCTTCTCGCATCTCCGCCCGCGATCTGGCAGATTCGATCGGAAGCCTGTGTGGAAATAGTGACTTTTCCCGCCAGTCCAGCTGGATCCAAAGCAGCCCTTTCCAACAAGTTGGCTATATCGGCTTTATCCAGGGGTTCGAGCTTTACAAGCAATGACCTGGATAACAACGGAGCGTTGACTGAGAACGAGGGATTTTCTGTGGTGGCGGCAATAAGGACAATCCATCCAGCCTCTACAGCTGGAAGTAGGGCATCCTGCTGTGCCTTTGAAAACCTATGTATTTCATCCAGGAAGACTATCGAGGCCACCGAATAGAGCTCCTGATCAGTTCTGGCTCTCTCTATAACCTCCCGAAGCTCCTTGACCCCGGTTGAAACCGCTGACAGCTCAACAAAGCGTCTTCCCGAGGTATTTGCCACGGCCTTTGCGATTGTGGTTTTTCCCGTTCCGGGAGGCCCCCACAACACCACCGAAGTCATTGAAGAGTGTGAACCCGTGGCGGGCTTTGCCAGCATTGAAAGAGGCGAACCAATGGCAAGAGCCTTTTGCTGACCGACAACTTGCTCCAGGGATCTGGGGCGCATCCGAGCAGCCAGTGGCCCGCCTGAGCTGAACAGCGATTCGGTCATTTTCCAAGGCTATAAGAAAGCGCTCTAAAAGCTTTGTAAACTCTCTAAAGAACACTTTCAAACTAGGGAGAACCCACAATCGTGAGCACCAAGAAAATAGCAACCAGCGTTTCTGCGGAGCGACTCGAAGCATTCGAGGCCAAACAGAAACTGGAGCAGTCAAAAGCCACCAGGCGTAAAGCGGACAACAAACTTGCTCTAATGTTTGGCGCCGGAGCCGTGGTTCTTGCGATTGTTGGCCAGCTCGCATATTTCAGTTTCGGTCCGGGTTCGGTCACCGAATCAACAGAGGCCGAACCGGTGGAAAATGCCGAGCTCGTTCCGTCCCCGGCGCTCGCCGAGTCCAGAACTTGGACAGGTTCGATGTTAGTTGGAGATGCCAACCTCGAGCTGGAACTCGACGGCGTAAACGCCCCGCAGGCCGTTGCAAACTTTATTGACCTAAGCCGCAAGGGCTTCTTTGAGGGCATCACCTGCCACCGCCTGGTCACGGACGGTATCTATGTGTTGCAGTGCGGCGACCCGCAAGGAAACGGCAGCGGTGGACCGGGATATAACTTCGGACCTATTGAGAACGCTCCCTCCGACGACAACTACGAAGCCGGTGTGCTGGCAATGGCAAGGGTTGGTGGAGATGGCAGCAGCATGGGTTCGCAGTTTTTTATTGTCTATGAAGACTCCAGAATCCCCTCCGATGCCGTCGGTGGATACACAGTATTCGGAACTATCACCGCAGGCCTGGACCAACTAGCTCCAATTGTCGAAGCCGGGGTTGAAGGTGGTGCCAGTGATGGACCACCAGCACTAGCAACGGCGCTGTCAGCCATCGAACTAAGATAAATACCAAACCAAGAAGCCCCAGGAGAATAATTTGTCCCCAATTTCCAACGAGTATGGCCGAGTCGACAACGACAACAACGTGTTTGTTATCGACAACGGTACTGAGCGTAAAGTTGGGCAATACCCGGGAGTCACAGAGGCAGAAGCTCTTGCTTACTTCGAGAGGAAGTTTCAAGAACTCGAAGCTAACGTTCGCATTCTCGAGCAGCGGGTTAAGAACAACGCGGACCCGGCCAGTATCGCTACAGCTGCGGAGAGGCTAACCAATGATCTTGTTGAACCAACTGCCGTTGGAAACGTACAGGACCTTAGACAAAGGGTCTTGGCGATAACCCCAGACATAGAAAAGATGCGTACCGAAAAAACTGAGGCCAACCAAAAGGCGGTGGCGGCCGCAATAAAACTTCGAAGCGAAATAGCTGAAAAAGCCAAGGCTCTTGCCGATAAGGACCCCAAGAAAACCCAGTGGAAGGTAGCTTCCAAGGACATGGCTGAGCTATTTGACGCCTGGCAGGCTGCGCAGAAGGGCGGACCAAAGGTTCCACGCAAGGATGCAGACGCAATTTGGAAAGTGTTTTCCCAGGCTCGAACAAAATTTGAAGCTAACAAGCGATCCTTCTTTGCTGAACTAACCGTTGTCACAAAAGCTGCCCGAGCAAAAAAGACGGAGCTCGCATTAAAGGCTGAGGGACTGGTAGCCAAGGGCGCGCAGGCCGCGAGTGACTACCGCAAACTCCTGGATGAGTGGAAATCCTCCGGGAGATCCCAGGGCAAGCAAGACGATGCGCTTTGGGAAAGGTTCAAAGCAGCCGGCGATGCCATCTACGCCCTTCGCAAGGAGACCATAGCTAAGGAACAAGTTGAATACGCGGCGAACTACGAGACCAAGTTGGCTTTAGTTGCTGAGGCCGAGAAGCTCGATCCCGCGAAAGACCTTGCCGAGGCAAAGAAGCAGCTGCTTTCAATCCAGCAGCGGTACGAGAAAGCTGGCAAGGTTCCAAAAGATAAAATCCGCGAAACCGATGATCGGATGCGATCGGTGGAAAAAAAGTTCAAGGACATCGAGCAGGAGCACTGGAGAAAGTCAGACCCTGCGGCAATAGAGAGAACTAACGGCATGCTCTCCCAGCTCGAGGACTCAATCTCTTCTCTTGAAAAAGAGCTAGCCGACGCAACGGCCGCTAAGGACTCGAAAAAGACCACCGAACTCACAGCGGCGCTAGCGGCAAGAAAGTCCTGGCTAGAAGTTGTCAAGCAAAACGCTAACTAGCTACTGCGAGACCCGGTAAACGTCATAAACAGCTTCAATTCTCTTAACTGCATTTAGAAGATGCTCCAGCGCTCCCGGATCACCCATCTCAAAAACAAACCTGCTCAGTGCGACCCTGTCATTCCTTGTTGAAACCGAGGCGGACAGGATGTTCACATGGTGCTCGCTTAGAACTCTGGTGACATCGCTTAGAAGACCTGATCTATCCAGTGCCTCAATCTGAATCTGGACCAAGAACAATCGCTTGGAAGACGAGGCCCAGCTAACTTCAAGTATGCGCTCGGGTTCAAGCTGAAGCTGCCCTGCGTTTTTGCAGTCGGTTCGGTGAACAGAAACACCTGTCCCCCGAGTCACGAATCCCATGATTGGATCACCTGGCACCGGAGTGCAGCACCTTGATAGTTTCACCATCACATCGGCGTCACCCTTGACCAGTACGCCAGAGTCACTACCGCCAACATGGCGAAATGATTTTGGAGTGGATGGGAGCTCAAACTCAACATCCTGGTCGTCCTCGACGGCAGATGAAGCTGTTAGCTTCTCAATAATTGACTGTGCGGAGACTTGATTTTCTCCGATTGCGGCAAATAACGCGCTGACGTCAGAATACCTGAGGTCTGAAACAATTTTTGTTAGCGATTCGGCTGACATCAGCTGCTGAAGCGGCAAATTCTGCTTCCGCATGGCCTTGGTAAGTGCTTCCTTACCTTGCTCTATGGCTTCATCTCTGCGTTCCTGAGAGAAATGGTGCTTGATTTTTGCCTTTGCCCTTGGGGAGCGAACGAAGTTCAGCCAGTCTTGGCTCGGAGCCGCATCCTGGGACTTCGAGGTGAAGATCTCCACCACGTCACCGGAATTCAGTGCAGTTTCGAGCGGCACAAGTCTGCCGTTTACTTTGGCGCCAATTGTTTTGTCTCCCACCTCAGTATGAACCGCGTAAGCAAAATCCACCGGTGTTCCACCAGAGGGAAGCCCAATCACACGACCCTTAGGGGTGAACACGTAGACCTCCTTCGCTCCAATCTCGAAGCGCAGGGCGTCCAAAAATTCTCCTGGATCTTGAGTCTCAGCCTGCCAGTCAGATAGGTGCTTGAGCCAAACCATGTCGTCCTCGGTTGTGGCCGCCGCTTTACCTGATTGCTCCTTGTATTTCCAATGAGCAGCAACACCGAACTCGGCACGGTTGTGCATTTCTTCCGTGCGGATTTGAATTTCAACCGCTCTGCCGCCAGGCCCAATTACGGTGGTGTGTAGTGACTGATAGAGATTGAACTTTGGCATTGCAATGTAATCTTTGAAGCGGCCAGGTACCGGATTCCACCTCGAGTGAATAGAGCCGAGCACCGCGTAGCAATCGCGAACAGAAGGAACAAGAACCCTTATTCCAACTAGGTCATAAATGTCGTCAAACTCTCGACCACGCACCACCATCTTTTGATAGATGCTGTAGAACTGCTTGGGACGCCCACCTACTTTCCCCTTGACTCTTGAATCTTTCAAGTCTGATTCGATGGATCGAATCACGGTGTCAATGTACTCTTCTCGCTTTGGAGTGCGCTGGGTAACAAGATTCACTATTTCCTCGTAAACCTTCGGATACAAAATCTCAAACGATAAATCCTCAAGTTCAAGCTTGATTGTGCTGATACCCAATCGGTGCGCTAGTGGCGCGTAAATCTCTAGAGTTTCTTGAGCCTTGCGCCTGGCGCTCTCCTCGGGAACAAATTTCCATGTTCTCGCGTTGTGGAGTCGATCGGCAAGCTTTATAACTAGCACCCGGATGTCTTTTGACATGGCGACCACCATCTTGCGCACGGTCTCGGCCTGTGTGTTATCACCGAACTTGAGCTTGTCTAGCTTGGTGACACCGTCGACCAGCATGGCAACTTCTTGGCCAAAATCACGCTTGACGAAATCAAGTGTGTAGTCGGTGTCCTCGACGGTGTCGTGCAGAAGTGCTGCGGCAATAGTCGTGGCCCCAATTCCAAGGTCAGCCAGAATCTTGGCAACTGCAAGCGGGTGGGTTATGTATGGCTCTCCCGATTTACGAAACTGTGTCGAATGCGCCTTTTCGGCGGCGACGAAAGCTCTTTCGATAATTGAAGTTTCAGCCTTTGGGTGATTTGCCCTAACAGAGCGGATCACAGCCTGAAGCTCTGAATTGTAGGCCCCGGGCTTTGCGAAGATCCGTGGAAGGCGCGAGCGAAGGGAGCTGGTTCCGAGATCTGTCATGAGCCTCCCCTGCCTGTAATTAATCCAAGCCTAATAGGGAAGAAGCTATTTAGACCTTGGCCAGTTCTTTCTTGTCAGTAAAGCGACCCTCTCGCTCACGTAGGGTCACATACAGCGGACCCGCGATGAACACAGAGGAGTAGGTTCCTGCCAAGATTCCGATAAACAAGGCAAGAGCGATGTCGCGCAGGGTTCCCGCCCCCAAGATAGCGGCTCCGATGAACAAAATTGAACCCACCGGAAGAACCGCCACCACGGAGGTGTTGACGGATCTAACAAGTGTCTGGTTAATAGCTAGGTTCACCTGGGATGAGAAAGTCTTCGTTTCGGAAAGCTCAACATCAAGCGTGTTCTCCCGCACCTTGTCAAAGACCACAACAGTGTCATACAGCGAATATCCAAGGATAGTTAGGAACCCGATCACCGCCGCTGGGGTTATCTCAAATCCAACCAGAGCATAGATGCCGAGTGTGATAACGACGTCATGAGCCAATGCTACGAGGGCGGCTAGGGACATCTTTACCGTCCGAAAATAAAGAGCCATAAGTAATGTAACAAGCAGCAAGAAAACAACGAGACCTGTGAGAGCTTTTTCGGTGACGTCAGCGCCCCAGTTCGCACCAATGAACGAAGATGTCACTGAGCCAGATGGAACTCCATATGCATCTGCCAGGGCGATACGGACCTGTTCGGATGCTTCGTCTCCCAGCTGCTCTGTTTGAATTCGAACAGAGTCGAGACCGACTGTAGTGATGCGAGGCTCACTGGAGGGTTCGATTGACTGGACTGCGTCTCTAGCTAGTTGCTGGGACGAGTTTGCAACCCCTTCGATTCGGAACTCACTGCCACCGCGGAACTCGATACCAAAGTTGAATCCGCCTTTTACGATGGGGACCAGAATTGCGACTGCGACGACGACTATTCCGATGATGTAAAAGAGTTTTCTCCGACCAACTATGTCGAAGGATTTCTCTCCACTGTAAAGGTCATTTCCCAGCTGTCTTAGATCCTGCATTACTTCTCACCTGTTTTCTTGGCTTCTGCAAGCGCCTTTTCAGCTTTACGCTCGGCTATGGTCTGACGTTTGGATGCTTCTCGAGATGCCTTTTCCGCTTTACCCGAAGCCAATGTTTCAGCCACTCGGAACTTTCCTCTACCGGCATAACCCGAGGCCTTTAGGGCCTTAGAGTCAAAGCCAGACCATGGATGACCGGAACTGAAGAATTTAGTTCGAGCCAATAGCTGAAGCATCGGGTGAGTAAATAACAACACAACTATCAGGTCGACGATAGTTGTGAGACCGAGAGTGAAAGCAAATCCTCTTACGTTTCCAACGGTAAGTAAGAACAAGGTAGCTGCCGCCGTAAAGCTCACTGCGTCCGAGGCAAGAATCGTCCGCAATGCACGCTTCCAAGCGTTTTCTACCGCAACTTCTAGAGATCGACCCTCTCGAATCTCATCTCGAACTCGTTCGAAGTAAACAATGAACGAGTCAACCGTAATTCCAATCGCCACAATCAACCCAGTGACACCGGCAAGAGACAAGCGGTAACCCTGTCGCCAAGAAAGAACTGCAATAAATAGGTACACCACAATGGCCGCAACAAGAAGCGAACCAAAAGTCACGACCGCAAGGCCTCGATACTGGAAAACCGAGTAAACCAAGACCAGGAACAGCCCAATAAGACCGGCGATCAAACCGTTGGTTAGCTGCTCAGAGCCAAGCGAAGCAGAGATGTTTTCCTGGCTCTCGACCTCAAAACCAATCGGTAACGAACCATATTTCAACTGATCCGAAAGGACTTTGGAGGAGTCCCTGTCAAAGCTTCCTGTAATTTGTGCAGAACCGTTTGTTATAACTGCCTGGGTGGCTGGTGCAGTGATAACAAAACCGTCCAGAGTAATGGCGAACTGGTTGCGCGGAGAGGCGAGTGGGAACAATCGCTGTGTCACCTCGGCGAAAGCCTGTGTTCCGACACCGTCAAAATCAAGGTTAACTGCCCATGTGTTTGTTGATGCACCGGTCTGAGTTTGGATAGTTCCATTAGATGCGTCAGAGATGTTTGCTCCTTCAACTTCAACCGGCCCAAGAATGTACTTCTCAGTTCCAGAGACATCACAGGTGATCAGGGGCACGGTTGGGTCATCGACCTGACCCGGAGCTCTGAATGCGGTAGAGCAGTCAAGAGCGTCAAATGCCTCACGTAACTCAGGTGTGATCCAGTTCAAATCGCTTGGGTCAGTTGGGGCCGCATTTGGCTCCACTGGTGCCTCCGGTTCAGCTGGCTGATCCTCAGCTGGCTCTTCACCCCCAAGCTCATCCTCGACTGCTTCGTCTTCGAGAGCAAAATCCCCACCATCAACTGAGGAGCTTGGCACGCCGACGCTCGCAACCAAAACAGCTCTGAATTCAAGTTTTGCCGAGGCTTTAATCAAGGCCAGGGTGTTCTCATCCGGAACACCGGGAATCGAAACAATGATGTTTCGATCACCCTGAGTCACAACCTGAGCTTCGCTAACTCCACTAGCGTCAACGCGCTGACGAATAATTGAGACGGCCTGGTCAAGCTGCTCTGTGGTCACCGCATCGCCATCCAAAAGAAGCGGTGACAAAATGACCTGGGTTCCGCCCTGAAGATCAAGGGCTAACTTCGGCGTGAAGCTGGCGTTTTCATCAGAAAGTGACCCAACCGCAATAAGTGCAGTTAGTCCAACGACTATAGCTAGCAGCCAAGCCAGAGACTTGCGTGCGGACTTTACTGTGTTCGAAACGGACAAAAGACTAAACCTTATTTCTTCTTGGGAGCTGGCTCGCCGGCCGGCTTGGATTTGCTAGAAGACTTGGCAGCTGGCTTGCTGGCGGGCTTCTCAGCTTTTGGCTCCTTCTCGATGCTTCTAACTGCGCCGATTGCAACCAGCATCTTCTGCCCAGGGGCGGTCTCTAGCTCGATCCGATCCTCCATAACCTTGACTACCTTGCCAAAGATTCCGCTGGTTAGCATGACATAAGATCCTTGCGTCACGCCGTCTCTTAGGGCCTCCGCAGCCTTTTTACGCTTCCGGCTTGAATAAAAGAGCATTGCGCCCAAAAAAGCCAACGCGAGTAATAGAAAAAGACTGTCGTCCATCGATTCAGGTACCTAACTGGTGAATTTCTTGCAAATCCGTGGAACGCTTTTGCGTTCTACTGATTATAACGGCAGGCCAAGGTGCCGGTGGGCCAGTGCAGTGGCCTGCCTGCCCTTGGGGGTTCTTTCAATCAGGCCTTCCCTCAGAAGATAGGGCTCCACAACCGATTCGATGGTGTCTGGCTCCTCCCCAAGCGCCACAGCAAGTGTAGACAGGCCAACCGGGCGACCTTCAAACTTCTCGATCAAAGCCAAAAGCACCTGCTTGTCGAGCCGGTCTAAACCCAATGAGTCAACCTCATAGACATCAAGAGCCGCCGATGCCAACTGCTCTTCTATTGAGCCGCTACCTTCGACCAGAGCAAAATCCCTTACTCTCCGAAGTAGTCGGTTTGCAATTCTTGGTGTGCCTCGTGATCTGGAGGCGATTAGATCAATAGCGGAAGCCGAAGCGGATAGACCCAATTTATCTGCCGCCCTGCTGAGCACTGAGCGAAGCTCCTGTGGCTCATAGAACTCAAGATTTGCTGTGTAACCGAATCGGTCACGAAGTGGGCTTGGCAACATTCCTGAACGGGTTGTTGCACCAACCAAAGTAAAAGGCTCAAGCTCCAGGGAAATTGAGCTTGCTCCTGCACCTTTTCCAACCATTACATCGACACGGAAATCCTCCATAGCCATGTACAAAAGCTCTTCGGCAGGCCTTGCCATTCGATGAATCTCGTCGATAAACAAAACTTCACCGGCACTTAAAGACGACAACACCGCTGCCAGATCACCAGCGTGTTGGATGGTGGGTCCGCTAGTCATACGAAGTCCAGAACCAATCTCGTTGGAGACAATCATCGCTAGGGTAGTTTTGCCAAGACCTGGAGGGCCGGCCAAAAGAATGTGATCGGGAGATCTCTTTTGAAGTGCCGCTGCCTTCAATAGAAGATCAAGCTGCTGTTTGACTTTTGTCTGTCCGATGAATTCTTCAAGACTTGTGGGTCGAAGGGCTGATTCAAAAGCTAAATCGCTCTCACTCGCCTGACCATCGAGTAACTCGCTCAAGATTTCCGCGCCTTCGAAAGAACTTGGAGAGCTGCCTTTAGAAGTTCCTTGTCGCTCTTGAGCGGATCGGCGACTTCCGCTGCCGCGTCCCTAGCCTGACGTTCACTCCAGCCAAGCCCCATTAGCCCCGCCACAGCGACTTCGGAGCTTGGGCGTGCGTCATTAGCCGTTCCCGTGGCCAGCTTGCCGGCAAGGGTCAGAACAATTAGCTTCGCAGTTTTTGCCCCTATGCCGGATACCGCCTTGAAAACCTGGTCGGTTTCTTGCGCAACAGCCTGGGCTATTTGATCGGTGCTTACCTCGGCCAGAATCGCCAAAGCTGATTTCGGCCCTACGCCGTTTACGCTTCGAAGTAGTTCAAAGACCTCTAGCTGTTTAGGCTCGAGAAAACCAAAGATTGTTAGAGCATCCTCACGAACAACCAAGCTGGTAAGGAACCTAACCGTCTGCCCCATTGACAACGAACCAGAGACGGCTTGGGTTGAATTAACTAGATAACCAACTCCTGAAACGTCAAGAACGACTTGCCCGTTAGAGCTAGATAGGACCTCTCCGGTCAGTGACGCAATCACGCACTTAGCCTACTTAGCGTTTGCTTTTAGCACTTGCTGATTTAGCAGCCTCGTGCCATTTCAGCTGAGCATTGGTGTAGCTAGAGGAAGTATTCACTCCTCGGAAGCCCTGGCAGATTGCGATTGCTAACGCATCTGCCGCATCCGCTGGTTTCGGGACTTCCTTCAAGCCCAGAAGTGATGCAACCATGAGTCCGACTTGGGCCTTAGCCGCTCGCCCAGAGCCGGTCACCGCAGCCTTTACCTCCGTTGGGGTATGCATCGCTATTGGAATTGAATACTTTGAAGCAAGGAAAATTGCTACTCCAGAAATCTGTGCGGTTCCCATCACAGAAGATAGATTTTGCTGCGAGAACACTCTTTCGATAGCAATCACATCCGGACGGTGCTTCTTTATTAGGCTCTCCAGCTCTTTTCCAATTAACCCAATGCGCGAATCCAGTTCTAAGTCCTTGGCGGAAGTGAGCACGAGCACCTCAACGAGTGAGACCTTGCGAGATTTGGTCAGTTCAACTATGCCGATGCCGCAGCGAGTAAGACCCGGGTCAATTCCTAGGATCTTCGTCACTTCTAAGCCTCTAGCTCGGCTAGCACTTCCGGTGCGATATCGAAATTGGCGTAAACGCTTTGAACTTCATCGGAGTCCTCTAGCGCATCGATCAGCTTAAAAACGGTCCTAGCTGTTTCAGCGTCTACTGGCAAAGTAGCGGCCGGCACGAATTCCACGTCTGCGCTGTCATAATCTATCCCCGCAGCTTGAAGCGCGGTTCGAACAGTTACCATTACCGACGGGTCTGTTGTCACGACAAAGCTGGATTCACGAACCTCTACATCTTCAATTCCCGCTTCGAGACCAACTTCCAGAACTTGGTCTTCAGTCACACCATCTAATTTCTCAATGGTGATAACGCCTTTCCGACTAAACAGGTAGGAAACACTTCCAGGGTCTGCCATCGTGCCGCCGTTTCTCGTCACAGCCAGGCGCACGTCCGCTGCAGCACGGTTCTTGTTGTCGGTGAGACACTCGATGAGCAAAGCAATTCCGTTTGGACCATAGCCTTCATAGAAAATCGTTTGATACTCAACGGCGTCGGCGTCTTGACCGGAGCCACGCTTAATAGCTCGTTCGATGTTGTCGTTTGGAAGTGAGCTCTTTCGGCCTTTTTGGACGGCATCGTAAAGAGTCGGGTTTCCTTCAAGATCGGGGCCGCCGATTCTGGCGGCCACTTCGATGTTCTTGATGAGCTTGGCAAAAAGTTTGGCACGACGGGAGTCAATGATCGCTTTTTTGTGCTTGGTAGTGGCCCACTTGGAATGACCAGACATTACTCTCCTTGATTAGTTTGCTATTGAATTCTAGGCGAGAAGCCCTAACTGACTTGAGATCATCCCCAGAAAGTAGTTATGCACTGTTTTATCCCCGGTGAGTTCTGGGTGAAAAGATGTGGCCAAAAGATTTCCTTGGCGCACTCCGACAATTCGCCCGTCTTCTAGCTTAGAGAGCACCTCAACTGACTCACCGACATCCTCAACAATTGGTGCGCGGATAAATGCAACCCGTGCAGGTTCTCCAGCAAAGGAAAGCTCCGTCTCGAAAGAGTCAAGCTGTGTACCGAAAGCATTTCTTCGAACCGAGATGTCCATGGCGCTAAGACCCTTCTGGTCTGAGGCTGAGTCCAGCACCTTGGTAGCCAACATAATCATCCCCGCACACGTTCCAAACACGGGTTTACCTGAGGCGACAAAATCCAGAAGTGGTTTCCTAAGTTCGAAAATGTCAATCAGCTTTGACATGGTCGTTGACTCACCGCCCGGAAGAACTAGGCCGTCGATGTCCTGAAGTGCTTCTTGACTTCTGACCTCTATGGCTTCAGTGCCAAGTTGGCTAAGTATCAGAAGGTGTTCGCGAACATCCCCCTGCAGTGCAAATACGCCGACGCGCAATTACCAGCCGCGCTCCGATAGACGGTGAGGCGCCGGAAGATCAGCCACGTTAATTCCAACCATTGCTTCACCAAGACCTCTTGAGGCCTCGGCGATAACGGCTGGATCGTTGTAGGCAGCAACCGCTTTTACAATTGCGGCGGCGCGTCTAACGGGATCGCCCGACTTAAAGATTCCAGAACCCACGAATACACCGTCGGCGCCCATCTGCATCATCATTGCGGCATCTGCGGGGGTGGCCATACCGCCGGCAACAAATAACACCACAGGAAGCTTTCTAGTTTGGGCAACCTCGCGAACTAAGTCGTAAGGCGCCTGAAGCTCTTTAGCTGCAACATATAGCTCGTCTTCACTCTTGGCGGCCAGCGCGTTTATTTCTCCAAGAATCGTGCGAATGTGCTTGGTGGCCTCGGAAACATCTCCGGTGCCGGCCTCGCCCTTCGAGCGAATCATTGCTGCACCTTCGGTTATTCGACGGAGCGCTTCACCCAGATTGGTCGCACCACAGACAAAAGGAATGTCAAATTTCCACTTGTCGATGTGATTTACGTAATCAGCAGGTGATAAAACTTCTGACTCGTCTATGTAGTCAACCTTCAGGCTCTGGAGGACCTGAGCCTCAACGAAATGACCGATTCGTGCTTTAGCCATCACGGGAATTGAAACTGCCTTCATGATTTCTTCGATCATGTCGGGGTCGCTCATTCTCGCGACACCACCCTGTGCCCTGATGTCGGCTGGCACACGCTCAAGAGCCATCACCGCAACCGCTCCGGAGTCTTCGGCAATTTTTGCCTGCTCAACATTAACGACGTCCATGATTACGCCACCTTTTAGCATCTCTGCTAGGCCGCGCTTAACTAGAGGTGTTGCTTCATTTTTTGATGGGCTCATGGCAATAATCCTAACCCGACAAATCGACAGCTTTTGCTCAGGTTAGCTCCAGGACGCTTGAATCTCGGCCCTTATCTCACCCAATAATCTCGGCAAGGCCTTAGTCTTTGCGATTATCGGGAAGAAGTTTGAATCGTGCTGCCACCTGGGGACTATGTGCTGATGCAGGTGCTCTGCGATACCGGCCCCGGCAATCTCCCCCTGGTTCATTCCAATGTTGAACCCTTGCGCCTGGGCAACTTTGCGCAGTACCTGCATTCCCCTCTTGGTCAGCTCGGCCATTTCACTAGCTTCTTCTTTTGTGGTCTGATCGAAATCGGCCACGTGTCGGTAGGTGCAAACAAGGATGTGTCCAGAGTTGTAAGGAAACAGATTCAACAAAACAAAACAGGTTTTTCCCCTGAAAACAATCAGGCCGTCCTCATCGGAGCCTTGAGGAGCCAAGCAAAACGGGCACTCATCGGCAGGCGGTTGCTGACCGTTCTGTATGTAGACCAGACGGTGTGGGGTCCATAGGCGTTGAAAATTATCTGGAACGCCCGGCAGGAACTCCTCGCTAACCAACTAGACCTGCTCCTTATTCGCAATTGCATCGACAATGAGATCTATTGCCTCTTCAATCTTGACACCGTTTACTTGCGAACCATCGCGGTATCTGAAGCTCACAGAGCCGGCGTCTCGATCGTCCCCACCTGCAATGAGCTGGAATGGCACCTTGTCCTTGGTGTGATTTCGAATCTTCTTTTGCATCCGCTCATCGCTTAGATCAATCTGTGCGCGAACTCCCCTGGACCTTAGTTTGTCAATGATGTCGGAAAGGTAAGGAGCGAAATCATCAGCTACCGGGATTCCAACCACCTGAACCGGTGCCAACCAAGGCGGGAAGTGTCCGGCGTAGTGCTCGGTTAGAACCGCAAAGAATCTTTCAATCGAACCAAAAAGCGCTCGGTGAATCATTACGGGCCGTTTCTTGGTTCCGTCGGATGCCGTGTACTCGATGTCAAATCGCTCCGGCAGATTGAAATCGAGCTGGATGGTTGACATCTGCCAAGTTCTCCCAATTGCATCACGCGCCTGAATCGAAATCTTCGGTCCGTAGAAAGCGGCGCCACCCGGATCTGGAACCAATTCCAGGCCTGAATCGGCAGCCACTTTCGCAAGGGTTGCAGTAGCCGATTCCCAAATTGCGTCCTCGCCGACAAATTTCTCATTCTCCGGGTCTCTAGTAGAAAGCTCGAGATAGAAATCGGTAAGGCCGTAGTCCCTCAGCAGATCTAGAACGAAATTCAGAACCGATGTGAGCTCCGACTCCATGTCCTCCTGGGTGACAAAAAGATGCGCGTCGTCTTGGGTCATTCCGCGAACGCGAGTGAGTCCGTGCACCACGCCTGATTTCTCGTAGCGATAGACCGATCCAAACTCGAACATACGAAGCGGAAGTTCTCGGTACGAGCGAGCCTGAGATTTGTAGATCAGGATATGAAACGGGCAGTTCATTGGCTTCAGGTAATAGTCCTGACCGACCTTTCGAACCACGCCATCGGCGTCGATTTCTTCATCCAGCTTCATCGGCGGGAACATCCCCTCCGCGTACCAAGCTAAGTGACCCGAGGTCTCAAAGAGGTTGGACTTTGTGATGTGGGGACTGTAGACGAACTCATACCCGGCGGCTTCGTGTTGTGCCCTGGAGTAATCCTCCATAACGCGACGAATAATCCCACCCTTGGGGTGAAAAACGGCAAGACCAGAACCGATTTCCTCGGGAAAGGAAAATAGATCTAACTCAGCCCCCAAGCGTCGGTGGTCGCGCTTGGCAGCCTCTTCCAATCTCTCCAGGTGAGCTTTCAATTCGTCTTTTGAGGGCCAAGCTGTACCGTAGATGCGCTGCAATTGCTTATTTGCTTCATTGCCTCGCCAGTATGCAGCTGCTAATCGAGTTAAAGAAAAGCCATTTCCAATCATTCGGGTGTTGGGAAGGTGTGGGCCTCTGCAGAGGTCTTTCCAAACAGCTTCCCCGGACTGCGGGTCAACGTTGTCGTAGATACTCAACTCACCCGCGCCAACTTCGGCGGCACCCTCGGCTAAATGCTCCGACGACTTCAATGTAATCAGCTCAAGCTTGTTCGGCTCGAGAGCCAGCTCGTTGGCGGCCTCAGCATCTGAAACAACCCTTCGCACAAATCGCTGACCAGAACGAATGATTCGCTCCATCTCTTTTTCCAGAGTCTTAAGTAGCTCGGGAGTGAATGGTTCGGCGACATCAAAGTCATAGTAGAAACCGTCAACAATTGGGGGTCCGATTCCGAGCTTCGCGTCAGGGTTAAGCTTCTGAACCGCCTGAGCAAGAACGTGGGCGGTTGAGTGTCGAAGGATGCTCAGTCCATCAGCTGAATCAATACTGACCGCCTCAACGACATCGCCTCCGGTGACCAAGTGGGCCAAATCGCGCAGCTCGCCATTTACTCTCTGAGCAACAACTTTCTTGTCTTGAAATAGCTCGAACCCTGTAGATCCCGCGGCAACGCTGGTGCTAACCCCATCGAGGGTTAGTTGGATATTCTCGGGCAAGGCAGCTTCCAATCGATCAACGCTCTCCTATCCTAACGAGCCAGCCGTATTCGACTTGGTAGCCTGTAGCTTGCCAAACAGACCAATAGGAATTGAAGTCATGACTAAACCGATAGACCGCGAACAAGAGCAAGAAAGGGCTTTTTCCCGAAGGCTCAACTGGCTTCGTGCCGGTGTCTTGGGTGCCAACGACGGAATCGTCTCAACAGCTGGAATCGTTATGGGTGTCGCAGGTGCCACAGTTGACAGCGGCCCGATACTGATTGCAGGGGTTGCTGCTCTTATCGCTGGTTCAATCTCGATGGCTGGTGGAGAATACGCCTCTGTAAGTGCTCAGCGTGATAGCGAAATTGCAGCTCGCAAAAAACAGCGTTCCAAAGACGAAAAAACGTCTGGTGAGGACCACGATGAGTATGTGTCCCCAATGGCGGCAGCCACAGCATCATTTTTCGCCTTTGCCCTTGGTTCAATTCTTCCAATCGTGGCAATCGCCGGACCCTGGATTGAATATCGTGAAGCTGCAACAGTCTCCTCGGTTGTTATCGCCCTTGCGCTAACTGGCTATTTTGGAGCAAGGATAGGCGGTGCTAAGCCAATGCGAGCCGTTATTCGAAATGTTGTTGTGTCTTTATTGGCGATGGGAATCGCTTTCGGTATTGGAGCAGCTCTTGGAGTTGCGGTCGGCTAAGCGATCAGGTTCAAAACCTTGGCGGTACGCTCTAAAGAAGCTGCGGCCAGTGCTGGATCAGAATTTAGATCTACACCAAAGCTCGGCACCAGTTTTTTTATCTCCGGTTGCCAGCTTGGAAATTCCTTTGGATAGATTTTCCCGATCACATCAAGCATCACCCGCACAGCAACCGAGGCGCCGGGGGAAGCTCCGAGCAAACCCGCAATTGATGAGTCGCCCGAGCTGATTACTTCGGTTCCAAACTCAAGTGAGCCAAGAGCCCCGGCCGGCTTTATAACCTGGGCCCTTTGTCCAGCCTCGTAAAGCTCCCAGTCCTCAGGATTAGCTAGCGGCACAAACTCTCTCAAGCTTTCGATCTTCTTCTTCGGTGACTTCAAGATCTCTTTGACCAGATAAACCACCAATGAAAAGTTGCCAACGGCTACAGACAAATACGGGAGCAGGTTCGCCGGACGACTTGAACGCGGTAGATCAAAAATCGACCCGTGCTTGAGAAACTTGAAATT
>NZ_JBASXC010000116.1:0-1909 GCF_049276775.1 Rhodoluna sp. | reverse complement strand
AAACTTGTCGATCTTGCCTCCGGCAAGAGCGATCTTTTGTTTCTTAAGTTCCCTAAAGGCCAAAAACAACGGGAAAGTAAAGGCCAGGGCGGTGACTCCTGAAAGCAAGAAGTAGAGCCAGACTCGCTTCATGCCGAGTTTTCTCGCCTCGTGAAGCATGAACACAACAGTTGCTGCAGCCACGATCAGTAGGTCTACCGAGAGCACCCAGTCCACCACCGAGCCAAACCAGGCGTTCAGGTAGTTGGCGCCCTCGACGGTGGCAATGCCGTTTAGCACCCAGGCGGTTATGAGCCCAAGGCCTGCAAGGACAAAGTAGATATTGGCTCGAAGCTGGTGACCAAACAAGCTAAGGCTCCTTACTTTGAGGATGGTTAGCTCCAACCCTAGCAACGCGCATTGGCCGTTTACTGGCAATTGGTTCGAGGCGGTAACCTATTTGGCTGCTCATGTCAGATCGCGATATTCGTGCCAGTATCGAAGCCGGCCAGATTGGTCTTGAACCACTAGAGATGGGTCTACTGCAGCCCAGCTCATTTGATGTTCGGCTGGATAGGTTTTTTAGACTCTTCGATAACCACAAGTACCCATACATCGATCCATCCGAGCAGCAGGATGATCTAACCAGGCTCATCGAGGTTGCCCCCGACGAAGCTTTCATCTTGCACCCGGGCGAATTTGTTCTGGGGTCAACATATGAATTTGTGACACTGCCGAACGACATAGCAGCAAGACTCGAAGGAAAGTCTTCCCTTGGAAGACTTGGCCTTCTAACTCACTCCACCGCAGGCTTTGTTGACCCCGGCTTCAAGGGTCACGTGACACTTGAGCTATCGAACACCGCAACCTTGCCGATTAAACTTTGGCCCGGAATGAAGATCGGTCAGCTTTGTTTTTTCAAGCTCTCTTCGGAATCGGAGTTTCCATACGGTTCGGATAAGTACTCTTCCCGATACCAGGGACAGCGCGGACCAACAGCATCCAGATCACACAAAAACTTTTATAGAACCGACGTTGGAAATGCTCCGCTGGAAAGCTAGTCCGAGTATTTAACTTCTGGGTTTGGATTAACTCGAAGGAGAAGAGCCAGTCCAACAATCAAAATAACCATCAGACCTAGAACACCGTAGATTGTGGTGTTTTCTTCTCCCGTCACAACAGCTGCAATTGTGATTGCTGTTGCCCAGAAGAAACCGGATAGGAAGCTGATTGCGCGACCGGTGGTTTGGTAAAGACCAAACACTTCACCCTCTCGTCCTTCTGGTGCAAAGCGGGAAACGAAGGTTCTAGAAGATGCCTGCGCAGGGCCAACGAACAGACAAAGCGCTAGGCCACCAATCCAGTATGTGATCTGGCCGGCGTCGGCGAAAAGGAAAACTCCAAAGCCGGCAATAATCAAACCAATCAAGGAACCGGCAATAACGTTTCTGGAACCTACGATGTCGTCGATTCGACCACCGACCATGGCACCGATACCGGCAACGATGTTGGCTGCCATACCGAAAATGATGATTTCGGTCTGGGTGAATCCAAAAGCCAGTGAACCAAGTACCGCTCCGAAGGAGAACACCCCGGCGAGACCGTCTCGGTATACAGCGGATGAGATTAGGAACTTCAGGGTTTCAGGAGCTTGACGGTACAAACTCTTTAGCTGCGACCACAGCAGAATGTATGAGCGGATTATTGACTCTTTTTCCGTACTCTTCTTCTTGATCTCAGGAACCACAACAAAGAGGGGAATTGAGAAAATTACTGTCCAAATCGCACAGAACAAGAACACCGTTCTAACTTCTAGGCCATCTGTTGCAGGAACACCAAAAACAGTTCCGGGTAGAACAAAACCGAACAGTGCAACGGCTAGCAGCAGGATTCCTCCCGCGTATCCAAGACCCCAGGCGTAGCCCGAGAT
>NZ_JBASXC010000115.1:0-2183 GCF_049276775.1 Rhodoluna sp. | reverse complement strand
AGATTCAACACGGGAACTATGTGTGTATAACCGAAGAAAATCGTGACCGGAGTCGGAAGTACGACGAGTACTGTCCTCTGGAGGAAGTACTACCCACCTCATAATTAGAAGAGTTAAATTCTGGTCTTGATTTGGCCACCCACCACGGGTTAGGTTGAAAACAGTTGTATTGGGGGATCCAATGAAGAAATTGCTCGCAGTTTTCGCTTCTTTGTTTTTAGTTGTTTCATTTGCAACGCCGACCCAATCCGCAGGGGTGAAGTACTCGGTCTATCAAAAGACTCTGTCTGCCTTTAGCTCAACCGCAACCACCCTTACTTCTCAGCAAAAAGCTCAGGTCAAGGCTGCGGTTGATGCAAACCCAACAGCTGAGAAGTTCATCTGCACGGGTATTAGGTATTACTCACAGCCAATGAGTGTGAACATCATGGTTAGAAAGCGTGCAAAGGCAGCATGTGAATATGCCAAGCAGCTAAATCCAAACCTTTCTACTTGGTTCCAGAACAAGCCCACTCAGGCTCGGAGCTATGCGGGCAAGGTGCTGCTGACCGTGAAGTCTCCCGACGTGAGAGAGGAGGCCGATGAGCTCTCCCTGGATGCAGATATATGCAAGCTTCAGGAAAATTCGAGAATGCGAAAAATTGGCGACCCCGTTCCGAACTTCACCGGTGAAAGAGAGATTCGCGGTCGCTACAAAGGAAACGCCACGGCCTTCCCGTTTGCTCCGACCGTTCTTCCAATAACTGGCGAGATCGACGTGGCATTTATCTTTGTGGACTGGGCCGATCTGCCCGGAACACAAACGGACTACGACTACTTCAATTATTCGGCTGAAATGTTCAGTGACTTCTATTGGATGGCTTCAGAGAACAAGCTCAAAATGAAGATGCATATTGAGGACAAATGGCATCGCGTCTCCGGGTCTTATCTTGACTATGCAACTGTCAGCCCAGAAGAAGAGGCACAGCGAGGCGAGGCTCCCAAAAAGCAGGTTTTTTACGACGCTGTAGTGGCTGCGGTTGACGACGAAATTGACTTCACTGACATTGAAATAGTGCTCATTGCGATACCGACAGCCAAATCTGTATTTGTTGGCGGTCCGCATGAGTTTAATTTTGACTGGAACGGCAACTTTAAAACTGCCGAGAGAACCATCTACGACATCGCGGCTCCTGGGGACTTCAATATTCAACGCACAGCAAGTGGTACGCCGACATGGTCCTACTTCGTCCACGAGGTCGGTCACATGCTCGGTATACCCCACCAAGCAGATGAGGACGAGAACAAACCAGGTGCAAAAAAGTACGTAGCTACACCATTAGGCGGCTGGGATGTAATGAGCGAACATGGCGGAGGTCAGCGCACCATGACAACTTGGCTTCGCTGGCTTGCCGGGTGGCTTGATGACGACCAGATAGCTTGCACGACAAAAGAAGAGGTAGATTCCGACTTCTATGAACTGACTCCTGTCAACTTGGTCGGAGGTAAGAAGGAGGCTTTGGTGATCAAGCTCAGCGAAACAAAAGCAGTCGTGGTCGAGTCTCGACGTTTCGATAAGAAATTTGATGTGGAAACCGGCAACTCACCAAATGGGCTCATTGCTTACACAGTTGACGCTACAAGGGCAAGCGCTCAGGGTAATCAGGTGATTCTCTCGCCCAGAGACATCACTGAATACATCAGGCAAGAGAACACATGGCCAGACTGGCGTGAGTTGGACGCAATCTTCTTCCAGGGTGATTCGATCGTGATTGAGGGGATAAAGATTGAGGCCTACTCAATTGGCAAGGATTCCGACATCGTAAAGGTCTCCAAGGTCTCCGGCTAAATGTCCCCGCTCTCTCTTAGGTTCTTACTAGGAGGAAGAAGTGGCTAAAGGTGGATTCTGGGCATTCTTGGGCGGTCTCGGTGCGGCAATGTGGCGCGAGGGTACTAAACAGCGCAGGCACCTAGAAGAGAACTACCGACGTGAGGTGCGCAAGGCCACCTCAGAGCATGCTGAAGAGCAAGCCGAGTATGACGCCTATGTGACCTCGCTTCCCAAGCTCAAAGGCAATGGAAGGTTCGATCAAGAAGTGGACACCACCTATGGTGATGCCTTTGCCCTAGATGCCTACAGCCAATATTTAGAGCTCATGCACGAACCCGGTCAACACTTCACCGTTGTTTTGGAGCTCCAAGAG
>NZ_JBASXC010000114.1:0-7349 GCF_049276775.1 Rhodoluna sp. | reverse complement strand
TAGGCTTCCATGTAAAACTTCTGAAGCGGCCTACCCGCAAACCTAAGCTCAGCACTGTTAGTGGAACTGAGCGTGATGTATTTGTCGGTCCCGTTGGCCGTGTGCAGAACAGAGCGGCTACCGTGTCTCGCAAATGCCGTGCTGTACGTCGCACCCCAGTACCCTAAATAGCCGCCCGTATTCTCAAACGAAGGGTTCGTGCAGAGGTTCTCGCCGCCCTGGAGTTTTTGGTCGAAAGCTGCCTGCGCGGCAGCGGCTGCCGAATTAGCTGTCGCTGCGTTGGTCAACGCGGTATTAGCATTGCCTTTTGTTCCAAACAGATCGTTCAGCCAGTCGGTGACAGACGGGACACCGAATTTAGTTAATGCCGCAGCAAAGTTCGCCAACGCCTGATTTGCATTAGTAAGAGCGGTGCTAGCATTCGACGCTGCCGTGCCCAAACCTGAAACTAAACCAGTAATTTTGTCCTGAGCAATTTTTGTCGCGTTAGTGACATTGGTAGTTCCAAAGACGTTTGTTAAGAACGTATTGAAAACCCCGGCAGCCAGCTTTGCCCCAAGATCATTAACAAGGTTAGTAATTTTAGACTGATCAAGCTGCGGTATTTTTCCAATAGTGAGGGCGGGAATCAAAGACTCAAGAATGTTTGACCCCATTGCAGCCCCGCCAAACAGCTTAAGCACAATCGCAGCAGCGTCAGAAATTGCTTTTTGTGCGTCAGTCAAAGCGGTGTTCGCTGTTGCCTGAACCGCGTTGGCGAGGGTTTCAGCGACATTCGCCTCGGTAACGTCACGGACGATTACGTCATCGAAGTAGTAAGACTCAGTGGTCGGTGCAGAGTAGGTGACAATGTAGGGGAGGATTTTGGTGATGCGGGAATCATTGGGGACAGTGAGGGTTGCTGACAGCTTGACCCACTGCCCGGTGCCAATATCGCTGCCTTTAAAGTCCTTGATATCGGCAGCGACATAGCCGGGAACGCCGTAGCCGGTGACGAAAAACCGCACCGCGCCATTGCCAGTCCATGTGTTGCTATCAGCGCCACGGCACCAGCACTCCATGTAATAAACACGATTCGGACCTGATGTGATGCGAACAGCAGAAGTGGCATCTGTCGATAAGGGCAGGTATTTGTAGACGCCGTTATTACCGGCAAGCCTCGCGGCCCTGATTCCGGTTCGGACAGGTGACGTAACGTATGTTGCATCCCATAGATATTGGGTTGTGTCTTCAAAGCCAGAGTTGGTGGCGATATTGCCCAACCCGGCTTGAAGGATATTGCTAACCGTTGACTGTGCCGCGTTGGCGGTGCCTTTCGTTCCAAACAAATCGTTCAGCCACGCCGAAACGCTTCCGACACCAAATTTAGTTAATGCCGCAGTAAAGTTTGCAAGAGCTTGATTAGCATTAGTAAGAGCAGTGTTGGCATTCGACACTGCTGAACCCAAATCGGCAACAAGACCGTTGATCTTGTCCTGTGCGATTTTTGTCGCCCCAGTGATAGTCGTCGTGCCAAAGACGTTTGTCAGGAACGTATTGAAATCAGAAATGCCTAGCTTGTTAAGCACATCAGTTAAAGCTAGTTGGGCATCGGTCAGCGCAGTTTGTGCATTGCTAAATGCTGTAGCAGCAAGACCCTTAGTGCCAAAAAGATCATTCAGCCATTCTGTAATATTGGAAACATTAAATTTTGCAAATGCCTGAGCGAACCAGTCAAAAAGTTTATCAATGTCAAAATCAGTGTCAATTTTAAAGTTAAACAAATCGGCAAGGTCAGAAAATATACCACTAAGGTCAAGGTCAATATCGCTTAAAGCATCAACCAAACCAGTGATCATTGATAACGGAAATGCCCCAATGATTTTGCCTGCATCAATGTCAGGAAGATTCAGAGAACTTAAAATTCCAATAATCTTTCCTGCATCAATGTCAGGAATATTAATAGAGTTAATAACGCCCGTAATAACGTTTGCAGGAATAGACCCGATGATATTATCAAAAGTTCCGGTCAAACCATTGAAAGCGTTTTTCAGAACAGTAAAGATTGGCTCAAGCGGCGTGAAGAATCCCTCAAGACTTGGGATATCTCCAAGGCGAATATTGAAAATGTCAAGGACTGATCCAAGAGATTCAAAAACGGGAACAATTAAATCACGAAGGCTACTGAGGATTTGGGCAAGCTGCTGAACAGCCTGCCCAACAATCGGAACCTCACCGAAGATATCCAGCGCAGTGGCAATTGCTGAATCAATGATTTGATTAATCAGTTCAGTGAAGTTACCGGCGGGCATAATGTAGTTAGAAAAGAAATGCCATGCTGCACCAAAAAGGTTAACCGGAAGAGGAAGACCTGGCTGCAATCCAAAAAGAGAGCCAAAAGCTTGAATAATATATTTGAGGTCACCAAAATCAAATCCTGTATCTCCACTGCCACCTAGCAGAGCAAGGAAATCATTGAGCAGGCTTTGAATTTGCTGAACAAAGTTTTGGTTTGCGTCGTCAATGCCTTTTTGCATTTTTCGCATGTACGATGCCATGTAAGAAACATCGCCTGCCATTTTAGACATGAATTGCGCTTGATCACGATAATCGTATGATTCAGTAGTAATAGAGCCAAGGGCGCGAGACTCTGTGGACTCGTACTTGTACCCGCCATACATACCAAATGGTGCGCTCATATCTTAGTAATCCTAACGTCATCCCAGAAGGCAACGCCACTTGAAACGCTGTCTCCAACGATCAAAGATATGGAAATTTCATTAACCCCAATGGGGACAGTCCAAGTTCCAGTAAGCTCTTTAAACCCATTAGTGCCGTCTTGCAAAAAACTGTCGATTATATCGTATTGTGCTAATGAGCCACCGCTGTAATACTGATTGCAGACAATCGCAAAAGTAAAAGTTGGAGTTCCTGTGTATGTAACTGTTTGAAAACGCACCCAGGCACTGAAATGAATCTGATCGCCTTCTTGAACGGGAATTTTTTCTGATTCAAGTTCTTCCCCACGATCATCACAGTCAATCCGAACGCATCCATCTGTCTTGTATCCGACAGTTGCCACGCGAAACCACTGTCCTTTTTTGAGATACCAGCCTGCAAGGTTTTTCAAAAAATAACCGTTAGACAACAGGTTCATATCTTGAGTCGGCTTTTGGTCCCAATCTGGGTCATACTCAATTGGGTCATAGTTGAATGCGCCTTCAACTTTAAGCGAAAGCTCAACTAGCGGTTCGCTTTCATTCATTGTAATAGAAGTAATTCGATGCCATCCACTGATATCGCCAAACCAAGGGAAATCCGGTGCCTCAACATAAATGGAGTCACCCACCCAGTAACGCCCAAAAGGAGCATGAGGGTGATGCATGTCTACAGTGATCTTTGAAAACGAACGCGGAATATTTCGGCGCGTAAGTTTTCGTTTCGCCCACGCAGCAGCGCGTTCTGTTGAATCAATATTTGCATCTTCTTCAAGAATTGTGCGCCTGAGCCTTGTCGGGTCAGCGTTAGAAAGTTGAGAAGTATAAACCTTGCCCGGTAACCAGCTTCTAATGATCACATCGGAAACAGGTTCAATGTCCATTTCTTCTGCTTTTTCAGCATTGATAACGTTTTCGTTAAGGCGAAACACTAAATGATCTTGCTGATACCCGCCAAGGGGGTAAGAAATGTTGAGGACTTTTTCTACTTGGGTCCGGTCAGAGTTCCAATACGCGCTTTCAATCATGTCCAAAGGCAGGTCACGAGCAAGCGTGGAGATATAGTCACCACAGTCAATAAAGTCAACTGCGCGAATAAATATTGCAAAAAAGTCAAAAGAAAGAATAGTGCCGTCGAACCCATACCCAGGCAACATCTGCGTGCCGGTAGAAGAAGGCTCTACTCGCACCCCCAGATTAGCATTAGGAAAACTTTGAACGTGTGCCCATATGCGTTGAATGATTTCGGCGGGATCAACGGCAATAGGGTTAAAGTTTTCTAACCAAGGAATGCCTTTTGTATAACCCATAAAACCCATGCCCACAATAACCATATCTCCGGTTTGGGGATCAAGCTGATTATTATTGACAAGACAGCAGGTAAGAATTTCTTGCTTACCGTTTATTTCTGTTTCAGTGATTATCCATTGCCCCCAGTTTTTCCAGTCAATACCGAAAGCACTGCCGTATCGCTCGCTTTGGGGAATCTTAAACGATACGCGAGAGGGAGCAGAGAGGCCAATCTGAAGCTGAAACTCTCTGACAGTTAAATCTCTTGTCAGAATTTTATTTGTATTAACTTCAATAATTGTGTGACGAAACCGATCAGTGATCAAGGAATTGCCCCCCAAGCGTCACGCCACATTAAAAAAACTTTATCAGTCCCGGTCGATGGTGGAACTAAGCCCTTATCGTAACAAATGATATCCGCAAACCCTACCCCTGTGGTAAGAAGGTTACCGTCAATGTCAAAAAGAAATCCTTGATTATGTTTAGTGAGGTCTGTAGTAACAATTTCTCCACTGTCTGCCCAAGTAACTTTTGCTGCATCATTAACATAACCAGTATAAGTTTTTGTTGCAGGATCATAACCAATAGCTACGTTATCGGTTTCTTTCCACCCGCCGAACGCGGTGTTCTGCCATGATGCGCGTACAGTAATGCTAGTCGGTGACGTTCCAGAAGCGATATGCAATCGGTTATTTCCGATCCCCGCCTCCACAACAAGGCAGGCATAGTTTGTCATCGTATCGTTGCTCATAATGACTATGCCAGATTTACCCCATTTTGGCTCAACAATCCTTGCCTTAGCGTATTGATTGTTGGTTTTGTATTGCTTGGCATTATAAAGAATTGCCGTTGTATTACTTAGAGCAGCAGCAGAAATATATGTACGGGGAGTGATCCAAGGAATCTGCGTTGAGCCAAAGTTGAAAAAGTCAAAGCGTATTGCGGCTTTACCGGCCAGTGTTGTAAAAGTATCCGGTATTTGAAAGAGCTTGTGGTCATTGATATCTGTTTCCCAGCTTTGATTTCCTAAAGCTGGAACCCAAGTGTTCAATTCTTCTGACGACCATCGAACCGCCGTTGGCCTATTGGGTTGCAATGAAATTCGATCCAAGTACGGCATACTGCCAGTTGCGTAAGCCGCAAGATTAACCCGGTTAGAGTCAATGATCCTGCGCTGCCAGGGATAAGAACTGAGTTCAATTAACTCGCCGTCTTTAATAGAATGGTTCAAACGAATTTCATGTTCGCCAATGGTAAAAACAGGATTTGTCATGGGTCCACTGGCAATCAAGCGTATCCATGAAGGCGCATCACCTTCTGTACGATGTATTTCTATATGAGAATCATTTCTCAGTATTTCTACCGCGTTTTCTTTGATTCCATAATTGAGAATGTCTGCGCGACGAAACTCAGCCGTACAATCAACCGCTTGGCCTTGAACTTGCGCCATGAGCTTAGACGCTAGAAATTGCCCCGGCCTGCCAAAAACAATTCGCTCTTCGTTATTTTTTCCGCATAGATAAAGAGGAATCATCTCACCAGGACGTTTGCGAATGTAGTCGGCACGCCATGCAGAAGCAAGATGTTCAATACGAGGATGGTCTTTCCAAAAATTTGGATCAGTGTGCTTATAGGCATCAAGCAACTCGTTATATAGTACCGACATTTTCATTTGAATAGTTGTCGGTTTAATTTGATCCATGCCAAAGCGTGTTTCGTCGGCCATCCCGACTTGATAATCCTGAACGTTCATGTCATAGGCTTGGGCCTCAAACTCATTGACAAGAATTGAAGTGCCTCGACCAATGACAAGATCACCAATTTGATATTGTCCTGGGATCAAATTTTTGTATGTCATTTACTGTCCTGTCGGTGCCGCAAACTGAGCCGCTTTAACTTGGAACATCATTTGTCGCGTGTTGTCTCGCGGGTCTTGTCCAGGCCCACCATATACATTAATAGTTCCAATCTGCTGATTGCGTGCGTCAGGATTAGTATTTTGGAAAGGCAGATTGTGAGAACGCTTATCTCCTGGGTTATCAACACTGTAGGCAAGAAGTTCGTTTGTCTTTTCATCAAGCAAAAACTTGACATTCCCCGCCAGTTGGCCTGCTGCGCCACCAGTCAGATAGCCAAGGAAATCTCCAACATAACTACCGATGATTCGGTACGCTTCTTGACCAAGATCAACTACGGCATTAAACGCTTCTAGGCCAGACTGAATAAAACTAGAAATAGCCGAAAGACCTTGAAGTGCTGTGGCGGCTGCCATACCTCCACCCGCATCACCACCACCGGAAGCCGCAGAGCTTGCACCAACGATTGTTGCCATAGCACTAGTGATACTGCTGACAGCCCCGGCAACATCTGCACCGAATTTGATGAACTGCTGAATGTGGTCAACAATGTTGAAAAGGTCTTCTGTGTTTGCAACACCGCGTACCAAAGTATCTGCAAACTCTTTGGTTGTTCCGATTGTCTCAATGGCTGAACCGATAACATTGAAAATATCGCTAGCAATACCAACAACAGAGTCACCAATTTGAGTGGCAATATCAAGAGGACTAATTTGTGCAAGCCCAAACTCTGAGCTAATAGCACCTTGCATTCCCTCTACTGCCTGGAACATTGCACGACTTGCAGGAGTGCCTTGAGCCTCTAGCGCATCAAGAATAGGGTTAAGAGCTTCTGCTTGCGCTTGAGCCTGCTCTAATGTCATACCTTCAAAATTATTTTTAATTCCCGCATCAATAGAAGAAAGTATTGGATATTGAGCCTTAAGGGCATCCAACATTTCTTCTTGAGTGCCTTGGAAAAGTCCCGGTGCGTTTACATCACTGGGATTAATAAGCTCAGTTGCGTCGTATTGCAACTCCATTCCCGGTTGATTATAAAGATCAGCGGTTTCCTGTGGAGTCCACGGTTTTCCGGTTGATGGATTAATCTTAACAGGGGTTCCCGGCTCATCACCAGTACCTGAATGAACAGGAATAAATGGAGGGCCATTAGGGTCAGGATTTCGTGTAACAAGCTCTTTTGGAGGAAGATCAGATTGCCTTGCCTCTGGCGGTTCAGGCAAACCAAAGTCTGGCCCTGGGTTAACGCTTTGAGGAACATTAAATGTCATTACTCCATCAGGGCCAACATCTGCGGTAGCCCCATTGGCAAACTGAATATGAACGTGGTCAAAATGGCCTCCCGACTTATAAGTACTTCCGGCAGGACCGCCTTCATTATCAACAAGGTTTTTACCGATATCTCGCCAAATTGTTGACTGAACGCCAAATCTACCAGCGTTGGCTTGAACAAAAGCATTAATTTCATCGCCCAAAGCAAGATTACTCCCAATTCCCACATCAAGCG
>NZ_JBASXC010000113.1:0-3890 GCF_049276775.1 Rhodoluna sp. | reverse complement strand
GCTGATGAAGTCGGCACAGAGCTTCCCTACCGGGTTCAGGGAAACGTCAAAAACGAAGGAACCCCCCTCGAGGGCGTTCGAATCGTAGTTTCGGGCGGCGGATATACCGCCGAGACCGTCACTGACTCCGACGGTAAGTGGCTAATCGGGGTCCCAGAGAAGACCGGATATAGCGTCTCCCTTGACCAAAACACCCTTCCGGACGGCATCGCCGTTATCGAGGAAGGTGGCGCCGAGCAGTCCGTTGAAATCGGTCCGTCGGGAGCGGTCACCAAGAACTTCTTTATTGGAGAAGGCGAGCGAATCGTAGTCAGCCTCCTAGATCAGATCATCGCCCGAATAATTTACGGATTGAACTTTGGTCTGATGCTTGGGCTTGCCGCGGTTGGACTGTCGCTGGTGTTTGGAACAACTGGATTGTCAAACTTTGCTCACGCCGAGATGGTTACCTTCGGAGCCCTCGCTGCGTTTTTCGTGAGCAGCGTTTTGGCGCTCCCAATTTGGATTGCAATTCCGGCTGCCGTGGTTTTGAGCGGAGCTATGGGTTGGGGTCTGGACTCTGGACTTTGGAGGCCGCTTAGAAGGCGCGGTCTTGGACTCGTCCAGTTGATGATTGTTTCAATCGGTCTCTCACTCGCTGCGCGATACACCTTCCAGTTCTTTGTTGGTGGAGCAACCAATCAGCTTCCCGGGTTTGACTCTCCAAAGATTAAGATCTTTGGCGCGACTTCGTTGAGCGTGATTGACGTGACAAGTATGGTCTTAAGCCTGTTTGTAATAATCATTTTCGCTTGGTGGCTACTGAACACCCAGACCGGTAAAGCTACCCGTGCGATCTCGGACAACCCCGATTTGGCAGCTGCTTCGGGTATTGACGTTGACAAGGTGATTCGAATTGTTTGGATTGTGGCAGCAGGACTTGCCGGCCTTGCCGGAGTGCTCTGGGCTTACTTCCGCCCAGGCATCAAGTGGGACATGGGGATGCAGATCCTGCTTCTTATCTTTGCGGCAGTGACTCTGGGAGGCCTCGGAACCGCCTTCGGAGCTCTACTTGGGGCACTGGTGGTGGGTATGTTGGTCGAAGTTTCAAGCCTTGTCATTCCATCGGATCTGAAGTACGTAGGAGCGTTGGTCGTTTTGATCGTGATTCTGCTAGTCAGGCCTCAAGGCATCCTCGGGCGAAAAGAACGAATAGGTTAGGGAAAACTCATGGACTGGTCAGCAATTCTTTCAAATACCGCTCAGGGTTTCTTCAGCCCAGCAACTATGGCCTTCGCCCTAGCTGCTCTGGGCCTTGCGATGCACTTCGGTTTCGCAGGCCTATTGAACTTCGGTATCGCAGGTTACATGGCTATCGGAGCATACGGCTACGCAATCTCAATTCTGACCTTCGGTTTTGAGTGGTGGCAGGGCATCTTGGTAAGCCTGGTTGCCTCGGTTATCTTTTCTTTTATTTTGGGAATGCCCACACTTCGACTTCGAGGAGACTACCTCGCCATTGTTACAATTGCGGCGGCAGAAATCCTGCGATTGCTATTCCTCACCACCGCATTCATTGATGTAACGGGAAGTGCGGACGGTCTATTCGGCTACCACAACAGCTTCAGAGCTGCCAACCCATTCCCGGAAGGAACCTATGGTTTCGGACCTTGGACCTATAACAACCTCGAGTTGTGGGTTCTGGTTGTCGGCCTGCTTGTCTTGGTGGTCTGTGTATTCCTATTGCTCCTTCTAATGAAGAGCCCTTGGGGTCGAGTCATCAAGGGTATTCGCGAAGACGAAGACGCTGTTCGAGCCCTCGGTAAAAATGTGTTCGCCTACAAGATGCAGGCACTAATTATTGGTGGCTTGTTTGGTTCAATGGGTGGAGTCATTTACGCTTTGCCGTCCTCTGTCAGCCCGAGCGTCTACGTGACCTCGTTGACATTCTTTGTTTGGACAGCGCTTCTATTGGGAGGTGCCGCAACCATCTTTGGTCCGGTGCTTGGAGCCGTCATCTTCTGGGTTCTTCAATCATTCCTATCCAATGTTCTACCCCAGCTAGTTTCTAGCGGACTTATTCCATTCATGAGCAGTATCCAAGCCTCCACAATCAGGTTCATCCTGGTTGGTGTGGGTCTGATGCTGCTAGTCATCTATCGTCCTCAAGGAATTCTTGGGAACAAGAAGGAGTTGACCTTTGTCAAGTAGCGCAAAGACACCGGGCAAGGCCGCACGGAAAACTACCGGCCTTCACAAGGGGGAAATACGACCTGGAGTTGCCAAGGTAGACCCGATCGTCACAATGGACGGCGTCTCTCGCCACTTCGGTGGACTAACGGCCGTTGACGTTGAGCACCTCGAGATACCCAGGGGTGCCATCACAGCACTTATAGGCCCCAACGGTGCCGGCAAGACTACGCTCTTCAACCTGTTGACTGGCTTTGACAAGCCAGATACCGGTAGCTGGACGTTCGAGGGCAAATCCCTTGCCGGTATTGCAGCGTTCAAAGTTGCCCAGATGGGGCAGGTCCGAACATTCCAGCTCACTAAGGCACTTAGCTTGCTTACTGTTTTGGAGAACATGAAGCTGGGCGCTAAGGACCAAAGGGGTGAGAAGCTGCTTTACTCTATTTTTCCATTCCTCTGGAAACCAAAAGAGGCAGAAATCGAAGCCAAGGCCTTGGAGCTGCTGAAGAGATTCAAGCTCGACACGAAAAAGGATGACTACGCGGCCAGCCTCTCCGGCGGTCAGCGAAAGCTTTTGGAGATGGCCAGGGCCCTAATGACAGACCCTGTTCTTGTGATGCTTGATGAGCCAATGGCTGGAGTAAACCCTGCCCTGACTCAGTCACTTCTCGATCACGTGTTAGCTCTTAAGAATGAGGGTATGACGGTCTTGTTTGTTGAGCACGACATGCAAATGGTCCGTCACATCGCCGATTGGGTTGTTGTTATGGCCGAGGGTAAGGTCGTAGCGGAAGGTCCAGCTGAAGACGTCATGAAAAATCCAGCAGTAATAGACGCTTACCTGGGTTCTCACCAAGATACGGACCTAGGAACCATCACCGGGAGAATCACACTTCCAAAAAAAGGAAAGAAGTAACCAATGGCAAAGACTCCAGTAATTGAAACTAAGGACCTAGTTGCCGGCTATCTTCCAGGCGTAAACATATTGAATGGTGCTAACTTTTTTGCCGACCAGGGTGAGCTGGTTGGGATCATCGGGCCTAATGGAGCTGGAAAGTCGACTCTTCTAAAGGCAATTTTTGGTCTCGTGAAGGTTCGCGAAGGTGAAATTTTGCTAAATGGCGAATCTATCGCCAATGTGAAAGCTAACGAATTGGTAGCCAAGGGGATTGGGTTTGTGCCCCAAAACAACAACGTATTTCCGTCCTTGACAATCGAAGAGAACCTTCAGATGGGCCTTTTCCAGAAACCTGCAACCTACAACGAGCGCCTCGAGTTTGTGACGGGCATCTTTGCCGAGTTAGGTAAGCGCCTGAAGCAGCGAGCTGGGTCGCTTTCGGGAGGCGAGCGCCAAATGGTTGCAATGAGTCGTGCGCTGATGATGAATCCAGAGGTGCTGCTTCTTGACGAGCCATCGGCTGGGTTGTCACCGGTGCGTCAGGATGAGGCATTTATCCGAGTTTCTGAAATCAACAAGGCCGGTGTGACCACAATTATGGTGGAGCAAAATGCCCGCCGCTGTCTTCAGATATCTGACCGCGCCTACGTCTTGGATCAAGGCAAGGATGCGGTCGTTGGTACCGGACGCGAGCTTCTGAATGACCCTAAAGTTATTGGCCTTTACCTTGGCACTCTGGGTGAGTGAGAAAATAAACAAGAAATTTAGCTAAGAAAAAACCCCCGGGATTTCTCCCGGGGGTTTTTAGTTTTCTACTTACTTG
>NZ_JBASXC010000112.1:0-1847 GCF_049276775.1 Rhodoluna sp. | reverse complement strand
TCGTAGACCCACTTTTTCTCAGCAGTAAAATCATGTGGGACTTGCTCAGCGGTCCGACTTCCAGTCAATGAGAGGGATTCGAAAAAATCAAATCCAAAAAGATTGATGCGCGCAGCAGGCGATCGCTCGAGTAACGCAATCAGCGACAGACCTGAAGTGGGTCGCGCACCCAATTGGTTTGAAAGCAGATTAAAATCATCCTGCGCAAACAGATAGAAACCACTGCTAGATGCCGTTGTCCAATCCAAGCGCTTCCGTTTGTGGCTCAGCCATAAGTAACGATTGGGTCTTACTCGTTCCCGTAACGCACCAGAGTTTTTAACCGCCAATGCATGCCAGTCTGTTCGCGTGCCATGACTTTGAGCTGATGGTATTGGTGCGGAATTTATTCGAATGACTATGTCAGCACCATCGATATCGCTTCCGCTGTCCGTTTGCGATAAGCTGCGGGCGTTTCCTACAACGGAAACTGATTTCCCTCGGAGTTCTTCCGCCAGCTCTTGAAAATCCGCAGAAAGTGTTGCGAGCGTGGTTTCTTGTCGACAAAGTCTCGCCCAGTAGAAGCTTAATCTATTCATACCGTAAGAAGCCTTTTATACATTTGGACAAGCTGGCGAGCCTCCACATCAAGTGACATATTTTCTATAGCTGAATACCGTGCCGCCTGTCCCATTTCTTTGCGTAGAACACTGTTTTCCATTAGCTGCCTTACCTTTGTTTCTAGTTCGTTGGCATCCCCAGGCTGGTAGAGAAAACCGTTTTTTTGTTCTTCGATTAACGCATCAAACGCTCCAACCCCGCGTGTTGCTACAGTTGGAACACCAGTCGCCAATGCTTCCGCCACCGTCAACCCAAATCCTTCAAGGTGAGAAGGCGCAACATAAATTGACAGCTTTCGATATGCGGCCGGCATATCCTGTAATGGCACCTCAGGAATGAACTGTATCCTATCGGCAAGTCCCGCATCTTCAACCAGCGCAATGAGACCATCAAAATATGCCCTATCTCGAGGGAGCACACGTCCCATCACAATTGCCGACCAATTCGTGTGTTCCGGCAAAATGCGACAGAGCGCCTCAACAAACTCCTTGGTGCCTTTCATCGGTCGAATGCGACCATAACAACCGATCAGAAGCGGCTCATCTGACTTTGTACTCTCTACTGGGGAGAATGTTTCCGTATCAACACCGTGGGGTATTATGAGGCAACTGCGTGACATAACGTCAGCGTTTACCTGATTTGTGGCCACAACCTCATCACAATTACGAATAAGGAACCGCGTCCATCCAGTTCGAGGGCGTGGAGATGCCGAGGTAAAAACCACTTTTAAGTTGGAAACTCTTAGCCACTTAAGCAGAAGGCCAAGCAGAAGGTCATTATTTCTACGTGCATGCCAGACACGCAAGCGCCTCGACAAAAAGGGAATACGCCAAAGCGGAAGGTGTGGAACATTCAAAGGCAATCCTGGCCCAGTTGCTGCAATCGAAATTAGTCTTGCTTGCCTAACAACCAGACTTGCAATCGTTGCAGTTACCCCTGAGAGCCGTCGCTTGAGATTGGGAGCGATCACTTCAACTGTCTTGACTGCACAATCAGTGTTTCGAATTGTCATGCTCACAAATCCTTATCTTTAATTTCTAAACCTGTGATCCAAAACATTACAGCATAAAAAAGTCTCCACCAAACACCAGATAAACAGAAACTCATGTGCTGTTACAGTCTTTGAGTTGCATGATGAATTCAACCAGCTGAGGAAAAATTTCTCTTTGTTCGAGACATCGCTAGATCAAAAATCTGTCGACGGAAAATCAATACATTTTGATCACTTTACAAATCGGGTCTGTCAC
>NZ_JBASXC010000111.1:0-2174 GCF_049276775.1 Rhodoluna sp. | reverse complement strand
CTCTTGAGGTAATCCATGCCGCGCTCGTGCTTGATGTCGATGTCGACCTGGCTCGGCATAAATGTTGTCCAGACCAATCGGCGCTCGCCGGCCACCTCATAGGCAGTGAACGGGAAGCCTGGTCTTGGGCGGTAGAAAGAGGTGATGTCGGATTCCGATCCGCCATTTGGAAAGACGGTGTCGAAGGTGAGGAACATGCCATCGAACTCGCTGGCCTTGCCTTTGGCCTGCCAGTCAAGAAACTCGGGAGAGAGGTTTGAAGCGTGATTCACGATCAGGTCAGCAGTGACCTCGTGGGTTTGTGAGATTCTCTTGAAGTCAACCCAGGTCCCAAGGCGCGGGTCCACAATGGTGTGGTCAATCGGGTCAAAGCCAGCATCGTCGCCGTCGTAGGGGTGGAAAAAAGGTAGGACGTGAATGCCATCGAAGTCCTTTAGGGCTCCCGCGAGCAATTTCTCAATTTCTCCTAGGTTGCCACCAACGCGCTCGGCATAAACCAGGATGCTAGTTCCTGACACTGCTACCTCTTCTTTCGAGCAAAACTAAAAAACGTGCTCAACCAGGCAAGAATACCGACAATTGTTAACGCTTACAGTCAGCCTCGGGAAGTGCAACTACCCAAAATTCAGCAAATCACTCCCTCCAAGATCTGGCCCTTGTGGAGGTGGGCGGTTTTGCGCTAGACTCTTCCCTCGTTACAAATGCGCTTGTGGCTCAACGGATAGAGCATCTGACTACGGATCAGAAGGTTGGGGGTTCGAGTCCCTCCAAGCGCACTGAGACCCGCGAAGCTTTCACAACTTCGTGGGTTTCTTCATTTCTGCTAGTTGCTGTTGGAGAATTTTTTAGCGTCAGGCCGATACTTGGGTTCGCGCAGTGCCTTGCTAAAGATCAATGACCGATCTGGTTCCAGTCGCAGTCCCTACTAGTTCTGTGGGCTTGAGGGAGATCGAATTTAGCCAAGATACGCCGATTCCATTAGTGGGTGTCGCAGACACTCGACCATTGGTCTCGATTATGAGCTGGTCGGTATTGCTCGGGGCAAAGTGGAATGTGATTTTGGTGGCTTTCAGGTGCCTAACAGAGTTCGAAATTGATTCTTCAATCACCTGAACGAGCAAGGGGGCCATCGAGTGTCGGCTGAAAGTCTCGGGACTGATGTTTATCTCCACGTCAGCTATCCCGCGCCATGCAGCAATCGAACCAAAGGCTCTTGACGCCGGGTCAAGCGTGGAGTTTTCAAAGTCTTCGCTGACAGACTTGTTGATCCAAGCCCCCAGCTGCTCCCACGCAGCCTTGGCGTCGGTTGGGTTTTGGGATTCCGAGGCGGCCTGCAATTGAAGTGAGAGCACTGTCAATTCAGATTGCAGAGAGTTGTGAAGGAATCCTGCAAGATCCTCATCACCTGTCTCAGGAGCGCTTGCCTTTTGTTTTTCAAGTTCCTGAACCAGTGCCACCCTGCTCTTGCGCAAGACAGTCAGGCTGGAATCAAAAACTATTATTACGCCTAGCCAGAGCGGAGCGATAAGGGTAAAAGGGTTCATGGGGAACAGCGCAGAGGTGTAGCCAGCCACTTGAACTAGCAAGTCGACCACGAAAATCGGAATCGTTGATATTGAAATCAGAAACACAGTGTTGAATAGGGCGGCCCCAGCATTAGAGCGCCCATGGTTTTTCGGCTTGAGGGCAATCGAAAACAGGGCCACGAGAGGAAGAATGAGGCAGGACAGCGCTACCCGCTCAATACTAAAAAATGGAACCATACCCCAGAGAAAAAGGAATTCCATGATTAGGACCCGCCAAAGTGAATAGTCCAGCTCAATGATTGCCCGTTTCGCAACCTCCGAGAATCTTGCCTTTGGAGCGCTAATTCTGCTGTCCAACCAGATTTTGTGGCTCAGTGGTCGCACGACCTGATCAGACTCGATACGAACCGCATCGGCCGCCAACTTGAGGTTCTCTGCTGTGGCATCTTGTCCGCTTACCAATTTCCCAAGTGATTGCAGGACGCGAGTTAGGTCCTCCATTGCTAGCTGGTTTGGGGTTACCGGTGCAAGTGGGTCAATGTTTTTATCAGAGCGCGCCGCAACTTGGTTTCGGAGCGCCCTGTATTTCCTATTGAATGCAACAGCTTCGTGCGCTACGTATATTGCGGCACTAAACCAAAAAGCAGT
>NZ_JBASXC010000110.1:0-7681 GCF_049276775.1 Rhodoluna sp. | reverse complement strand
AGAACTCCTCGCCGGCCTGATGCTGTCCGGTGATAAGTTCGGCAATCAAAATAGTGACGCCCCTGAATGCCCCGGCGACTAGGAACGTGGCTAAAACAAATCCGGGTCTGCTTTTATCCGATTCCCCTGGCCAAGTGGTTCTTGCTGCAATCAGGATCAAAATGGTGGCCAGGTAACCGGCGGTTGCAACTGCGAATCTTTCTAAAAAAGTTGTCTCGAGCCGAATCCCCTCGAAGATTAGACCGGTTCCGTAGGCGGGAAGAAGAAAGAAGAGTAACACCATGTTAGATAGCGCATAGCGCGATCCGATCTGGTTTAGTAAACGCTTTGCAGTTGGGCGATGCGGTTTGTAGCTAACGCTCATTCGTCGACCGTGACAGCTCCAGCGGCAGCTAGATACATCTTGGTGGCTTCAACCCGTGCGTTGCCAGCACCTTGCGCATCAATGCCAAGGGCTTGGAATATTCGGGAGACCATTCCCTCGACCGCGCGAACGGTGGTGCCGCGAGCCTCAGCAATTTGAGCATTTGAGAAACCGTCGGAAACAAGTTTTAGAACCGCAATCTGCCTTCTAGATAATTCAACCAAGGGTCGCTCTATCCTTTTGTCGTGACGAAAATCCTCAACCTTTTTCTCTTTTAGAACTGCGTTGACGGCCTCGACAAGTTCCTTGGAATCCACCAGCTGGGATTTTCTGAGGTAGGCCTGGTTTTGCTTCACGGTCTTAGGCTCGCGGTTAGCAAATCTTGGATCGGGAAGGTTGGTTAGAAAAACCACGCCGACATCGGGAGAGTCTCGCCCTAAGAACTCTGCAAAATCAAAACCGTTTGGGCCGGGACCCAATTCGATATCCACAACGCAAGCATCCGGGTCAGCCGCCTTGACGGCTCTTTTGGCATCGGCGGCATTAGCAGCGGTTGAGACGTGGAAGCCCGCAGCCTCCAAGCTTCGGGCAATCAGGTCTCGAAGTAAGGACTCGTTTTCCACCACAACGATGGTCCGGGAAAGAGTCAATTCGGGGGCTCCTAGCTACTCAGAGTTGGGCGGTTTACCTCCATTATGGCCTCGAGCTGGCGGTTGGGAAAAGAAAATATAGTGCTAGCACCCCATTTGCCGCATTGTCAGAGGCCCCTGCCAAACTAAAGGTGATGAAAAAACACGACTCTGACCTCTGGTCCTTTAATACCCGCGATCTAATGCGCTCAAGCGGCTGCGAGCACTGCTCTGCCCTGGCTATCGCAAGGGAGCACGATGTCAAAGGGGTAAGGGAACTAGTCGAACAGTACTTCGAGGAGCCAGAGGGATTGGCCCTTACCTACGGAATGGTCTTTGAAGAAGCTCTCGAGCAAGAACTCCTGGAGAACTTGGGTCCTGAGAAGTTTCAGAGGCCCGAGGGTAAAGACACTTTTGATTCAACCGTTGCCCTAATGCGCGAGCAGGTGCCGGTTATCTATCAAGGATTTCTCAAGCACCGGGTAGGAAATCTCCAGTTCAACGGAAAGCCCGACTTTCTCATTCGCGGTGACTACCGGTTGGAATTTGTTGCGGGGAAACTTACCGCGAATAAAACATCTTCGGGTGAAAAAGATAAATACGTAGCGTGGGATGCCAAGTTATCCTCAACCGCCAAACCCAATCACCTGCTTCAGATCGCTCTCTACGCAGATGCCCTAAGCGCCCTTGGAATGAAGTCAAACGGTGAGCCGGGTCTAATTCTGGGCTCAAGAGTTTTGGAGACCTTCGAAGAGTCTGAAATAGTTCCCGCGATGCAACTCGCAAGAAAAGAGCTAGCTCAAGCGATCAAGAGTTTTGACACGAAGACATCACTTGATGGTCTAACGCTTTACTGTGACACCAAAGACTCTTGCAAGGTTTGCGAGTACCCGGCCCTTTGCGAGCAAGCCAGGTTTGATGTTGACCACCTGGTTCAGGTGGCCGGCATTAACCGCAGCCAAATAGAAAAGCTTTCTGAAGTAGGCATCGTCACAATGGCGGGTCTTGCCAAAGCCAAAGACTCCGACCGTCCAGCGGATATCCTGGTACACACCTTCGAAAAGATTCGTCAGCAGGCGAAGCTTCAAACGGATTTTAGGAAAACTCAAGAGCACAGCTACCTCGTTCTACCCGATCCCGAAATTGCTGTGCTGCCGCCGGCATCCAAAAACGACATCTTCTTCGACATGGAGGGCTTTCCCTACTTCCCCGAGAAAGGTGGCCTGGAATACCTGTTTGGGAACACCCTTCGAACGGGTGAGTTTGTGCCTTTTTTCGCTCACGATAGAAAACAGGAAAAGAAGGCCTTCCGGGAGTTCATCAAATTCGTGACCGACAAATTAGCCAAAGATAAGTCGGCCCACGTCTACCACTACGCCAGCTACGAGGTCACGGCACTCAATCGCCTAGCTGCTAGGCACGGCGTTTTGGAAAAGGAAGTATCAGAACTGGTTTCCTCTGGTCGAATGGTCGACCTATACAAAGTGGTCAAGGGTTCGATTATGGTTTCTCAGCCCTCCTACTCAATCAAAAAGCTGGAAGCGTTCTACGAATTTGAGCGCAAGAGCAAGGTGCTTGATGCAGGTAGCTCAATAGATGAGTACGACTTCTACCGCCAGCAGGTTGAACTGGGTGAAGAAGGCGCGGAAGAAACTCTCCAGCAGATCACCGACTACAACGAGGATGACTGCGTTTCAACCATGGCGCTATACAACTGGCTATCTTCAATGCCTGGTGCCCACGAAAAATTCGAAGAGTTTGAACGGACCAAAGATATAAAAAAAGCCCGTGAGGCTCGCAGCCGAGCCGAGCGGGAAGATTCACCGGAAGCATCAAGGGCTAGAAAAGCCGAACTAGAACTCGAGCGATTGATTCAAAAAACGGCCATTATGGAAAAGGCCCTCGAGGGCTTTAGCTTTGGGCTGGACCCAGACGCAGATTACCGAGTGAAGATCTGGCTAGCTCTTACTCACTCGATGCTCTACTACAACCGCGAAGATGTAATTCGCTGGCGAGATTGGGCGATTCGAAAAGATGCCACCTTTGACCAGCTACATAGGGACAGAAAAGCCCTGGTGGTTCAGGGCGCAACCACCGAGGCTGACACTTCTGACTTTTTTGGCGTTGACCCCGAAACCAAAGTGAAGCTTGTGTACCGGTATGTTTTGGAGCCTGGACAAACAAGCTTTCTAAAAACAGATCAAAAGATATTCGTGCGATACAGCCTCGGTGCGAACCAGCAGGACACCGACTACGGCAAAGTGCTCTCGGTTTCAGGCGATGAAGTGATCTTCGAGCGAGACGCCACCTACCAAAACATGAGCTTGGAACCTAACGCCATATTCGAATACGAGTGGATACCCCCTGGCCAAAAACCGGAGGTGGTTGGAAACCTCGTCCAAGAACTCGTGGCCGCTTGGAAATCACCCTCAAATGAGCCAAACATCACTCACCCCGCAATGGATCTGCTGCTTAGAAAAACTCCCAGGCTGAAGTCGCTGCCTGGTTTACCGGTGGCGGACGCAGGCGATGCCCTCGGTGCCATCACCGAGGCAGTAGTTGATCTTGACAACTCAGTTCTTGCAATCCAGGGTCCACCTGGATCTGGCAAGACTTTCATTGGCTCGAGAGTCATCAAAGAGTTAGTTGATAAGGGCAAGAAGGTGGGAGTAGTTGCCAACTCCCACTCCGCCATCGAGAATCTGATGTGGGCGTGCCTGGAAGCCGGGGTATCGCCTGATGCCATGGCCAAGAAGACTCAAGCCGGTGACAAGCAGTCCAAAGGTTGGGTCACCCCAACAACCAACAAGGTGATGGGCAACTGGCGAGCGGGAAACTCAGGCTACGTGGTTGGTGGAACCTCGTGGAGTTTTTGCGCCAAGGAGATGTTTGATGATCAGTTCGACTACATCTTTGTTGATGAGGCAGCCCAGTTCTCGCTAGTTGATGCCATCGCGGTGAGTGCTAATTCTAAAAACCTAGTGCTGCTCGGTGACCCGAGGCAGCTAACCCAGGTGGTCCAGGCAATCCACCCCGGAGGAGTGGATAACTCTGCCCTCGGTCACTACATGGGAGAAGCGGCCATCCTGGAAAGCTCTGCTGGCTATTTCTTGGATGTCACAAGAAGAATGCACCCTGCGGTGAATGCTCCGGTTAGTGCACTGTCATATCAAGACAAGCTCCACTCCCACCCGGATACCAGCGGACACCAGGTGGCAGATATTGCTCCTGGGCTTATTGCGATTCCAGTTCAGCACAGAGCGAATTCCTCAAGGTCGATTGAGGAAGCTACAGAGGTAATAAAAATTGCTAAGCGACAGGTGGGGCTCGTGGGTACTTCCGAGGTACTTATCGTTGCCCCCTATAACGCACAAGTGGATTTGATTCGTGAACTCCTTGACGCTGAGAACTTGCAAGAGGTAGCGGTTGGAACTGTGGATAAGTTTCAAGGACGTGAGGCAATGGTTGTTATTGTCAGCCTGGCCGCATCTAGTGCGCTGGATGCTCCGCGCGGTTTAGATTTTTTACTTGATCGGAACCGTTTGAATGTGGCGCTCTCGAGGGCTAAAGCAAATTGCTACCTGGTTTATTCTCCGAGGCTTACCAGATCCAGATTTAGAGACATCGAAGAACTCAAGTCAATTTCACGAATTAATGGGCTTTTGAGCTATTCCGAGGGAATTAATTTCCCACTGTTTACCTAGCGTTTAGGCGTAATTGTGTAATTCAATTTGCGATTTTTTCGATGCTTACTAGTGTGGAAATGCAGCATCCAGCGATTGGAGGCACTATGAAAGTTGGGCTATTTGGATTCGGCAAAACCGGACGAGCAGTTGCAACAGTTCTAATAAATGAAAAGGCAACCAAGCTTCAGTGGGTTGCAAAGAGGAATAAAGAGGAGCAGTTCTCTTCAGCTTCAGAGTCGCTCGGCATAGAGAGCGTAGAGCCTGGAAAATTCATTGACACCGGCTCAATAGACATTGGCAAGCTGCTGGATAAAAATCCGGTCGACGTAATCGTTGACTTCTCATCTGAGTCGGGCCTCGACTACTACGGCGAAGAAGCCGCCAAGCGGGGCATTAGCATCGTGACCGCCGTTTCCCAATACGACTCCAAGAGTCAGGCCACTCTAAAAAAGCTTGCCCAAAAAACTAGGGTCCTCTGGTCCCCAAACATCACCCTTGGAATCAACTTCATGTTCATGGCCTCCAAGGCCTTGAAGCAGGCCGCCCCCGAGTCAGACATCCAAATTTCAGAGGAGCACTTCAGGGAAAAGGCCGAGATCTCAGGCACCGCTATCAGGCTCGCGAAGCTCATGGGCAAGGAGGTCGAGTCCATCAACTCAGTTCGGGCTGGGGGCATCGTGGGGGTACACGAGGTGCTCTTTGGCTTCCAGAACGAGACCCTCAGGCTTCGCCACGAGTCGATCTCACGAGAGGCATTTGGAAACGGGGCCTTCTTTGCAGCCACCAACTTGCCACACTGGCCGGTTGGCTACTACAACATGCAGGATCTAATTCAGCCTTACTTCAATAACCAGCCAACCGACACTGGAAGCATGAGAAGGGCAACCCCGGGAATCCGTGGAAGGTTAGCCCGCGCACTGCGGATGGTCGCTCGGAGGATCGACTAGCTCGATTGCTGTTAGCGTTGGGTTTAAATGGGAATCGAATTTCTTCTAATCGGAGCAGGCATCGCGATTTTGGTCGTAGTGCTGGCTCGTCGTCGTCTATTTCAAAATCGCCTAATAAAAAATAGAGAAAAGCTTGCGGGACTGAAGTTTGACGCGGTTGTTCCTGAAGAGGTTGAAAAGATCTTTCAGAAAGCCCCTCGCCTAAGAGGTGATGGCGCCTTCGCCTATAAAGCCGTTGGGTGTATTCCCTTCGCAGATAACTTTGAAGCTATCCGTGTTTCAAGACGGATCTATTTTGTTGAGCCAACCGACATCGAGGTCTTACTGATTCCAGAACCCGGTAACCACGAGCGTAAGCTCGCTGTTGCCGTAACCGCGGACTCAAAGCTTTTGGGATATGTTCCGTCTAAAGAAGCCGTGGAGATGCATAAGTATCTGCTTGCCCATTCATCGGGCCTAAAAGCCAAAGCCAAGATCTACCTGGGCTCAAGACCGGAATTTAATGGGGTCATGATTGATTTCGCCAAACCTCTTAGACTCGAATCTGGCAGAAAATAAGGATAAATAGTTTTTGAAGTATGAATTTGGTGAAACTGTCCAAGGTATTGACTTTGGGGTTTTCAACGAAAGAGCCGTAAGGGCAGCCGCTGGGATTTTGTTTTTGGTTGGCTTCTCAACCTGGTGGATTGCGCTACTGGCGGACAATTACCAACCGCTTCGTGCCTTCGGTGCTCTTTTCATGATCGATATGTTTATAAGGCTTTTCGGAAAAGCTAACTATGCGCCCTCGATGTTTATAGGCGGACTGATTGTTAGACCTCAAAGACCTGAGTGGGTGGATGCCGCTCCAAAGAAAATTGCCTGGTATTTAGGTTTTGGAATGGTCTCGGTTTCTTGCCTCACGATGGGCTGGTTTGCACTTACCGGACCTATTCCACTGGTGCTTTGTGCGATCTGTATTTCCTTTTTATACCTAGAGGCAGCATTTGGTATCTGCGTGGGCTGTGAGCTAGCCAGAAGGTTTTCTAAGCAAGCTCCAAGGCTTTGCCCGGGCGATGTTTGCAACTACACCCCCGCTAAAAACTAGTTTTTCGGAAACGCCGGCTCCAAGAATCTGACTATTCGCCCTTTTTCAATGATGTGACTGCTGCAAAGATTGAGGCAGCCTGAAGGGCTGCAAGCATATAAAAGACTCCTGCGGTTGATGCCCCGGCAACCAATCCTGCGATGGCGGGCATTGAAACCTGCCCAAAGCGATTCGCACTCAGCCGGATTGCAATTGCAAGGCCCCTACTCTCAGGTGATGAGATTCTAGAAACCCATGCCATGGTTGCGGGCTGTCCAATGCCCATTGCAAAACCGGATACGGCCATGATTAGGGCAATCCACCAGAAGTTTGAGGTGAGGCCCAGAGCGATCATAGAAACCATTGTCACTAGCGAGCCCCAAAAGAGAATCCTTCTAAGCCCGAGCCGATTAGATATTTCTCCACGCACCAGACGAACTGCCAGGGAAAAAATCGCACGAATCGCTAGCAAAATACCAATATCTGAGACGCTGAGACCAATTTCTCGCCCATAGAGTGGCAAGAAGATAAGGACCACGTCAACCACGGCAGTTGTTGCGCTTGCCACAAAAATGGCGGACTTGAATGTTGGGGTTGCGAGGACTTTGCTGACCTTATCCTTTGCAAGTGGTTTCTGGCTTCTAGGATTCTCTTTCTTGGTGCTGAGTGCAATCGTTCCAATAACCGCCGCCACAAATAATGCCAACGCAAACAGAAAAGCGGCGTTAGCGTCGACGGTCACTTCCCCAGAGTCGGCTAGGTATCCTCCGACGAGTTGAGAAACTTACTGTATTTTTTGATGTCAAATAAACAAAATCTAAAATTAGTGCTGGGGCCAGTAATAGCTGGTCTCAACAGGCCATGTAAGGCCCTCAGGGGTTCTCTGGCTATGCCTAGACTGATGGGGTGGAGCCTGAGATAGACGTAGTCATTGTCGGCGGTGGCCATAATGGCCTAACCGCCGCTGCCTATTTGGCCAAAGCGGGTCT
>NZ_JBASXC010000109.1:0-3083 GCF_049276775.1 Rhodoluna sp. | reverse complement strand
GCTGTTGGGCAGCGCGGTCACACCGCTGTTCAGCTTCTAAAAGGTCACGGCATCAAGGCCAAGAACCTATCAGGTGGATACACCACCTGGCGAGCTGGAATGGATGCTCTAGCTAGATCGAACTAGGTCATGGGTTCCGTTGGAGTAGTCTTTTGGAAAAGTGGAGCCCACCAAGGAAGTTAGAGCCCAAGAAAAAATGGAAAAGTTTGTCATCTCTGTAGACCAGGGAACAACCAGCACCAGGGCGATTATTTTCAACGACTTCGGAGAATCGGTAGCCACCGCTCAGCTCGAACATAAGCAGATCATGGCACAGGCCGGCTGGGTCGAGCACGACCCAATGGAAATCTGGGACAACGCTCGTGAGGTTGTGGGTCAGGCCCTCGGTCGCCTAAACATCACCCGTCACTCAATTACCGCGGTTGGGATAACTAACCAGCGCGAGACAACAGTTGTCTGGAATAAGCACACCGGCATTCCGGTCTATAACGCCCTGGTCTGGCAAGACACCAGAACTCAGCCAATCGTCGATCGGCTTGCCAAAAACGGCGGCATAAATCGATTCAAAGAAACTAGCGGTTTACCGCTGGCAACTTTCTTTTCCGGAACCAAGATTGTTTGGATCCTAGAAAATGTCCCCGGAGCCAAGGAAGCAGCCCTAAATGGGGATCTGCTGTTTGGAACCATGGACACCTGGTTGCTTTGGAACTTCACCGGAGGAGTAGAAGGCGGCGTTCACAAAACCGATGTGACAAACGCCAGCAGAACAATGCTCATGGACCTTCGGACCCTGTCATGGGATCAAGAAGTGGCGGCAGTCTTTGGCATACCAACCCAGATGCTTCCCGAGATCTGCTCATCCTCTGAGGTTTACGGGATTGTCAGTGAGTCAAGCCTGCTTCGAGATGTGCCAATTGCGGCAATCCTGGGAGACCAGCAGGCTGCGACCTTCGGTCAGGCCGCATTCAACAAGGGTGAATCAAAAAACACCTACGGAACCGGTAACTTCCTTATCTTCAACACCGGTGAAGACATTGTCTTTTCAAAAAATGGGCTGCTCACCACGGTGGCTTATAAGCTCGGTGACTCTAAACCGGTCTATGCCCTCGAGGGATCGATTGCCGTCACGGGATCACTGATCCAGTGGCTTAGAGACAACCTGAACTTCTTTCAAAATGCTCCCGAGGTAGAGGCGATGGCCAACACCGTTACGGATAACGGCGGAATTTACTTCGTACCGGCTTTCAGCGGCCTGTTTGCCCCTTACTGGCGACCAGATGCCAGAGGAGCCCTGGTTGGACTTACCAGATTCGTAAACAAAGGACACATCGCAAGAGCCGCCCTCGAAGCGGTCGCCTTCCAAACTCTCGAAGTCCTCGAAGCCCTGAACGCCGACTCGGGGGTAGCTCTAACCGAGCTCAAGGTCGATGGCGGAATGATTCAAAACAACACACTGATGCAGTTTCAGGCAGATATCTTGAATGTTCCGGTTATCAGTCCAGTGGTGACAGAAACCACAGCCTTGGGAGCCGCCTACGCAGCAGGACTCGCGGTTGGCTTCTGGTCTGATCTTGATCAGCTCAGAAACTACTGGAAAGAAGGCAACCGCTGGATTCCAAACATGGACGATAAAGAGCGTCAGCGACAGATTGCGCTTTGGAAGAAAGCTGTGACCAAGACACTCGACTGGGTTGAATAAGCCTCTGCTAGAACCAAATCTTTAGATTGGCTTGGTTAGAAAGCCTGCTAGCTAGAAACTACAGTGATCGCCTTCATGGTCGATGCCTCAATGTCAGTCTTTAGCTTCTCTAGGACACTTGCCTCAATTGGCGAGTCAACGGTAATAACCGATAGCGCCTTGCCACCTTTTTGCTGCCTTGCAATCTGCATGGCAGCAATGTTGACGTTGGCATCTGCAAAGGCCTTGCCGTATACGGCAACAATGCCAGGGCGGTCAGAGTAAACCATTAACACCAGGTGCTCGGCGAAGGAAAGCTCAACGTCATACCCGTTGATGTTCACAATCTTCTCGTGAAGCTTAGGACCAATTACTGTTCCAGAAACCGAGATCACAGACCCATCCGATAGCACAGCACGAACCGTGGTCATGTTGCGGTACTCATCCGACTGCCTTTCAACAGTTAGCTTGACCTCAACTCCCCTTTGCTCAGCGAGCAAAGGCGCATTGACATAGCTAACCTGCTCAGAAACAGCGTTCTGGAACACTCCCTTTAGGGCAGCAAGCTTCAAAACAGAAACATCGTGGACCGCAATCTCGCCACGAACCTCAACCTCAACAGAAACCAAAGAAGCATCGGCCATCCCAAACAGCACCTGACCCAATTTCTCGGCCAAAGAAATACCCGGCTTCACAGAATCGTCAATGTTGCCACCGGCAACATTGACAGCGTCTGGAACTAGATCCCCGGCCAAAGCAAGACGAACCGACTTTGCAACCGAGATACCGGCTTTCTCCTGAGCCTCGTCTGTTGAGGCTCCAAGGTGAGGGGTGACGAGGATGTTAGACAAAGACAATAGAGGTGAGCCCTTAGGGGGCTCACTATTAAACACATCAAGTCCAGCGCCTGCGATGCGGTTGGTTGTTAGCGCCTCAAGTAAAGCGTCCTCGTCAATGATTCCCCCGCGTGAGCAGTTAACAATTCGAAGCTCTGACTTTGCCTTAGCAAACTGGTCTTTGCCGATAAGACCGGTAGTTTCTGGGGTCTTAGGGATGTGGATAGTGATGAAATCACTTTCCTCCATGACCTCGTCTAGGGATGCAAGTGAAACACCGATCTGTTCAGCCCTGGCAGGAGTGACATAAGGGTCATAACCGATAAGCCTTGCTCCAAAACCAGAAAGTCTTTCCGCAACCAAAGAACCAATTCGTCCAAGGCCCACAATTCCGATGGTCTTGTCGTATAGCTCAACGCCAGTAAATTTACTTCTTTCCCACTTGTCTTGCTTTAGAGAAGCATTAGCATCCGGGATGTGACGGGCAAGAGAGAGTAAATGCCCGATAGCAAGCTCAGCAGCAGAAATAACGTTCGAGGTCGGTGCATTTACAACCATCACACCAGCAC
>NZ_JBASXC010000108.1:0-2098 GCF_049276775.1 Rhodoluna sp. | reverse complement strand
CCCCTGAGGGTTTCATCATTCCTCTGGTTTACGCTATGAGGGCGTTGATTCGGAAGAATGATGATGGCACTCTCGAGTGGAGCATGGACCCATACGCCTTCCTGTCCAATCACCTCGATCCCATCGTTGATAATTTGCGGGACTTTATTTTGAATCCAGAAGATGAGACTTCTGGAGATCCACAGAAAATAGGAAAGAACGCGAGCATTTACAAGAGCTGCCTACAAGCAGCTCAGCTCGAAGTGATGGCCGCTAAAGGCGCCTTGCTTTACTAAGTCAAATCAGAACTGACCCCTGGTGCCCCTGCCCGGGGGTCAGTTCAACTTAAGCCAGCTTTAAGCTCGCGGGTAACACAACAGAGACAAATAGACACATTCTGAGACGTTGGGATATTCTGATAACCAGCCTCCCCCGAGGCTAAAGGGATCATTCGCTCCCTCATTCAGAGTAATTCTTAAGCTAGCCACCAACTGTTAGTTGGCCTGTATTCGAGAGTTCCCCATCAACATAAAGCGAGACTTCAACAATTGCTCCGACAAGACTGTTGACCGAGTACCTGAATGGACTCGACGTCGGATAGAACACGAACCAGCGACCACCGACCTTCAGCGAAACCTTTCGACCTTCTGCCGAAGTGATGTCAACGAGTATTTGCCCATCGGAGCTTGAAAACTCTGAAGTTGTCTCAGCAGTAGCTGGACCACTCGTAGTTTGTGAAACTGTGCCTGAGCTTGAGGAGCCAGCAGAGTCTGTGTTCGGCTTCTCGATGACTGACTTTTCTTCATCAGCCCCGACCTCTATAGATGTGGCTTGAAGAAGCACCGAATCCACGAATATACGGACGCCCACCGTTGCTCCCTTTACAGAGGTGGTCCTGACCACTGCTCTCGCTGTCTCCGGGTATTCGACAAGCCAGCGACCGCCTATTTGAATTGAAACTTTGCGCCCGCTCGCATTGAGAATTTCGAACTCAATCTCATTGTTCGTGGTAGCAATAAAAATTTTCGCTTGCTCAGAAGTAGTCTGCGAAGTCGAAGGTGGAGCCACCACATCACTTGTGGAGGGCGAGGGTGTTGCCTCCGGAACTACCGGAACGAAAGTTTCCGACGCTTGCCCGGTAGTGAGAGTTTCGGTGGCTACTAATTCGCCATCGAGGTAGGTAGACACGTTTACAGGAACCCCTGGCAAAACTCTCCGAGTGACAATATGGTCGTCATCGGGGAGGTATGTAACGAGCCATCTGCCCGCAATCCTGGCGGAGAGCTTCCGCCCCTCGGCATTTAGAACTTGAATCTTTACCGAATTCTCGTCTCTTGAGACTTTGATGCTTGGACTACTGGACTCGACCACCTCGTTGCTTTCGCTAGCAACAGGCTCTATGGATGCAGACTCTGAGTTGGTGGGGGATGGTGAGTTTCTCTCTTCGAGTGCTTTTCGCAGTGCCGCAACTGATGTAGCGCCGTTTGAGGCTTTGAAGGCAGACCACGTCTCTCCCCCAAGTGACCAGGCTAGGTAAGCAGCCTCGGGCCAGCACTCTGTATAGCGAAGCCCGGTGGAGACATCGACAATCAGGCCATTCGCATATTGCTTTCCCGCAGGGCATTGCGCCTTTCCAATTTGGCCGCTAACTACCTCGGAGAATGGGTAGCCAGAACCCTTTGGTGCGGATGGGGTGTCGGGAGAGGTTGCGGTGTCGCTCGGCTCACCTCTTGGTTCGTCAATCTTTACGAAGTTAGAGAGCTTCAATGCGCCATCGACATATACGGTGATTGAAACGAACCCAGACTGCCCGGGGTAGAACGCCTTTGTTTCCAAGTCTGAAGTTGGGTAGAAGACAGACCATTTGCCTGCGAATCGGACACTTACTTTCTTCGACTTTCCATTTTCGACAGTGAGGTAAACGGCACTTGTGTCACTCGTTAACTTGAGGTTTGTTGGTTCCGGTATGGCGATTTTTTCGTCTACTGCAGCTTCCGTGTTTTCTGATGCTGAAGCTGCTTGGTCGCTAGAAGACACGGGAGAACTCTCTGATTGGACCAAATCTCCCTCAGGTGCAGGTGCAGGTGCAGGTGCAGGTGCAGGTGCTGAGCCGTTAGAC
>NZ_JBASXC010000107.1:0-3055 GCF_049276775.1 Rhodoluna sp. | reverse complement strand
GTCATACCTAGCGCGCTTGTTGCTGGCAATCAGCTTTTCACCGCGCTCGCGTGGCATGGCTCTCCTGAATTAGATCCTGACGTGCCTGAAGGTGGAAATGCTAGAGGCTAGAAAGGCGAGAATACCACCGAGCCCAATTACCAATGGGGCAACAGTTAGAACGTCAGAGACCTCAACAAACGTCACCGCATAGGGGTCAATACCCAACGCATCGGTCGCGAGCGAGTCAACAGCGAAAGCGGTAACGCCGAGTGCAATACATGCGCCGACTATCGCAGCGATGACTCCTTCGAGAATAAATGGCAGTTGAATGCTGCTGCTGGGAGCTCCTACCAGCCTCATAATTGCGATTTCCTTGCGACGAGAGAAAGCACTGAGCCTGATCGTTGTAGCGGTGAGTAAGGCCGCACTCACGAGCATGATTGTTGCCACCGCGCCCGCACCAATCGTGCCGGCGTTCAAAAGGCCAATTATTGGGTCGAAGTAAGTTCGCTGATCCTGAACATCTGCAACCCCAACTTGATCCGTAAATGCCTCGACAATCAGCTCAGACTTCTCGGGATCAGCCAGGTTCACCCAGTAGGTTGCATTTAACTGTTCTGCATTTAGAAACTGGGCTGCGCTCATATCCCCCGACTCCGAAGCGAGTCTTGCAAAAGCTTCGTCCTGGGATTCATAGTCATAGCTCTCGATATAGCTTGCCAAGGCCGGTGACTTAAGCTGGCCGGCAATGGCATTTTGCTGAGACTGCGTTATGCCCCCAGCCGGACACTGCCCCTCTGGAGCAAAGTCATTGCAGAGGTAGATCGCAACCTGGGCTCGCTCGAACCAGAAGTCCTTCAGGTTTGCTATTTGGATTTGCAGAAGCGCCGCGACCGCCACAAACGTGAGTGAGATAAAGGTGACCAAAACTATCGATATAACCATCGAGAGGTTTCCCCGGATGCCCTCGAACATCTCTTTGAGGATAAACCCGAGCCTCATTTGGTATCTCCCTCGGGTTCTGCTATTTCAAGAGGCTCTGACGGAAGCTCTTTATAGCTGGCGGTTTGAGCGTCTCTCACAATCTCGCCGTGACTTATCTCAATAACTCTTTTCTGCATACGATCAACGATGCTTCTATCGTGGGTAGCCATCACGACCGTAGTTCCCGAGAGATTCACTCTCTCCAGCAAGTTCATAATTTCCTTGCTATTGGTTGGATCAAGATTTCCGGTTGGTTCATCAGCCAGAAGAATCTCTGGGCGATTCACAAGTGCCCGGGCGATCGCCACCCGCTGCTGCTCTCCCCCCGATAGAGATGCGGGAAGGCTTTGAGCCTTATCCTCCAGTCCCACGAGCCTTAGGGCATCCGGCACAGAAGTCTCAATGAATGCCTTTGATTTGCCTATCACCTGAAGGGCGAAAGCCACGTTCTGGTAGACCGTTTTATTTGACAAGAGCCTGAAGTCCTGAAAAACCACCCCTAGTCGTCTTCTAAGCTCTGAAACTTTGCGACTTGAGAGTTTTCCAAGATTCTCCCCCAGGACCAAGACCGAGCCCGACTCGACCCGTTCCTCTCGAAGCATCAAGCGAAGTAGTGAGGATTTTCCCGAACCCGAAGAACCGACAAGAAAGACGAACTCTCCGCGCTCGATGTTTAGGCTCACCCCTTTTAGGGCCGCCTGCGCAGAGCCGCGATAAGTCTTAGATGCTGCTTCGAGTCGAATCATGCTCTCAAAAGCATAAATTGTGGCTGCTTATTGAGCCCTCTCGTGCCTAGGGTGTTAGCTTTTCTCTCTTCCGCCATCTAATCCCAGCGGCAATGAATCCCTCCAAGTCGCCATCAAATACAGCATCGGGATTATTGACTTCATACTCTGTTCGCAGGTCCTTGACCATCTGGTACGGGGCCAAGACATAGCTCCGCATCTGCTCTCCCCAGCTCGCTCTGACATCGCCCGAGAGCTCCTTTTTCTTTTCCTCCTCCTTTCGGCGCTGGGCGTCCAATAACTTTGATTGCAGCACGCGCATTGCTGCTTGCTTGTTTTGAAGCTGGCTCTTTTCGTTTTGGCAGCTGACCACTATTCCAGAGGGGATGTGGGTGATTCTCACCGCTGAGTCCGTGGTGTTTACAGATTGGCCACCTGGGCCCGAAGATCTAAATACATCGATTCTCAACTCCGAGTCCTCTATAACAACCTCATCGGAGCTCTCAATCAAAGGAACCACCTCGACCGCTGCAAATGAGGTTTGCCGCTTGCCCGCAGCATTAAATGGGCTCATCCTGACAAGCCGGTGGGTGCCGGTTTCAACCGAAAGTCTTCCGAAGGCTAACGGGGCATCTATTTCAATTACTGCGCTCTTGATACCAGCGCCTTCGGCTTGAGAGGTGTCTAAGACACGAGTTGGCATATTTTGCTGTTCGCAAAAACGCAAATACATTCTCATCAGCATTTCCGCAAAGTCTGTTGCATCGTCTCCACCGGCTCCGGATCGAATCGTCATCAGCGCCCCCCGGGAGTCGTATTCACCGCTGAGCAAAAGCTCGGTCTCGAGCTGATCCAGTTCCGCCTCAACTCTCGATAGCTCACTCTCAATCTCTTTTATTGACTTATCGTCGTCGTCAGCCGAGGCCATTTGATGAAGCTGTCCAAGATCTGCAATTGCTGCCGAAAGTCGTCGAACTTGAGTGAAGAGCTTCTTCTTCTGAGCCAGCGAGCTGGTCACCTTTTGGGCCCTTACTCTGTCTTCCCAGAGCTCTGGGCTCGATGATTGCTCTTCCAAATCAGCGATTAGAGCTTCGAGTTCTCCACTCTCTTCGGTGGATAGAAGTGAGCCAAGCAGTTGAGAGGCCGCATTTATTCGACCCTCGATTGACCCTTCAAGCATGAGCCTAAGTTTAGGTGGAGGTCACCTAGCACCGAGACCCTCATGAGCTGGTAGCTTTTATGGATGCGAATTCTCGTGACAGGTGCTGCTGGTTTCCTCGGATCTCACTTGGTTGATCGCCTTGTTAAAGAGGGCAATGACGTCCTTGCCGTTGACAATTACTTCACCGGCGCCCGGTCCAACC
>NZ_JBASXC010000106.1:0-4031 GCF_049276775.1 Rhodoluna sp. | reverse complement strand
GTCTGAGCACGACTATTGGTCTTGGGTCTCCGCTCGCAGAAGATGCCAATTCTCGGTTCGTTCAGTTGGCGCGGGCCTGGGTGAGAACGCTGAGAGCTCTCCCGAAGCTAAATCAGAACTTTGTCGATGGCGCGTTTGTGAGTATCGAGGAGATTCGAATCGCGGCACTGGTCAAGAGTCCACTTGGCTTTGTCTCACCAACACTTTCGGCATCAAACATCGACGCGGGCGAATGGGAAGAAAATGCAGAGGCCGTTCTCAGGGCGGCTAGGGAGAACCGCATTCCCGCCGGGAACCTGCAACCTGCAACCACCTCGATAACAGACCTTGGGGAGTTTGGCATTCGTCAGGCGAATACCCTTCTCTTCCACCCGCAGAGCTCAGGGTTCAACGTCGGGGCAATCAGAGCAATTGGCGCTAGCTACGAAATTGACTGCACAATTGTGATTGACCATAGAATTGCGGACCCGGGCGATGGAGCTGAGGCACTGAAAAATTTTGAAAGAGTCCTAAATGGGGTAGTTAGTGGCAACCTCTAGAGAAAGGTCACTGATAGTCCAAGCTGCGCGAATGTACTACGAGCAGAATATGAGCCAGGACCAGATTGCAAGGGCTTTGCTCACAAGCCGATCAAATGTTTCGAGAATTCTTTCAGTGGCGCGCAAGCGCGGAATTGTTGAAATCAAAATAATTGAGGAAACCCGCCGCGAGACAGAAATTGAAGATTTACTTATTGCGCGGTTTGGTCTTCGTGCAGCGATGGTGGCTAAAGTTCCCAAGGGTTCGAGCGACTACCAGGCCGTTGGGCAACTCGCTGTCGGCTCCTTTCTCAATCACCTAAAGCCTCGAGTCAAAGTGGCTGTTAGCTGGGGAAGGTCAATTCAGTCGATGGTGGAGGCGCTTGAACCCGAGAACAGACCTGACCTCACCTTCATACCCCTCATGGGTGGCCTGACGGCAATTCCCTCTAGTGATTCGGGCGAAACACTGATCCGCACGCTCGCCCAGAAATTCAACGCCCAGCATCAAATTCTTCATGCCCCCACCATCGTTGGGTCGCCAGAGATAAAGAGTGGATTAATGAGAGAGCCCAGCGTCGCATCGGTAATCGAAGCGGCTAGAAACTGCGACGTGGCCTTTGTCGGTATTGGGTCGAAAGGAGCTAACTCGTCGAGTCATATTCTTCAGTCCGCGGGCATAACTAAAGAAAACCATCCTGATTTCTTTGAACAGTGGGCTGGGGATTTGGCGGGAAGGTTTTTTAATCGTCAAGGTGAGTCAATAGATGCAAACCTCGATAATCGAACTGTTGGCCTTGAGCTAGGGGAAATTGCCAAAATAAAGCGAGTCGTGGGTGTCGCAGTTGGTGAAGAGAAAACCGCGGGAATTCTTGCTGCGCTGCGCGGAGGTCTGATCTCTGAATTGGTTACCAGCTCTACGTGCGCACTAAAGATTTTGGAAGCTGCCGAAAACAAGACCTTCGATTACTTCGATTAGGTTCCCAGCAGCTCAGCAACCTCAGACTCCAACTTTGCGTTCATAAGAGCTTCGAGCTTGCCCGGCTGTTGAACAAGCTCGATTACTGCTTGAAGGAGATCAACTTGGTCAGCTGGATTCGTCACAAGAAGAGGGAAAATAAGCTGGACATCGAGAAGAGTGTCCAGCGAGCCCATTTCTACGAATTTGACCGGACTGGATAGTCGAAAAAAGCCAAAGCCATCCGCACGAACGTGACTTGAATCCGTGTGCGGAATCGCCACCGGTATCGCGGTCGGCAAGCCGGTTGCAAATTCTGCCTCGCGAATCACCAGCGCCCCACCCCAACTGTCTTCAACAAGTTGCAACTCCGCTGCCTTTTCAGCAATAGAGAGCAGGGCATTTTCTGCAGATTCAGCAGACAAATTTAAATTGAGGAAGTTCGGTAGGGGTGTTGGAGAGAATGCCACATTTAGAACTATAGGCGTACGCGTTTTCTCGCTAATCGTGAATCACGAATGTGCAGCTCAGAAGCGTCTCGTTTTGTACCCTACATGGTAGCTTTTCCACATCTTTCAATGGTGAAGGGACAGAGGCTCGCATGAAGAAGGTACTCGTAATTTGTGGAACCGGAGTGGCAACCTCGACAGTCGTCGCAGTGAAAATACGAGAGTACCTTGAGGCCCAAGGAATACCTGTAGCAATTACCCAAGGCAAGGTCATGGACATAGTCCGTGGCATTGAGGGATATGACCTAATTGTCGCTACAACCCCCATACCTGATTCAGTCAAAATCCCAGTTATCCAGGGAATATCTTTCCTTACCGGAATCGGTAATGAAAAAACCCTCAACGATATTGCCGATGCGTTGAGGTAGCTCATCCACAACCGGATTCAAGAAGACATGGAGGAACAAATTGAATCAAGTGCTGGAACAAATAAGTCAAATATTTCTTGACTTAGGCGCGTCAATTGCGCTCCCGATCATCATTACCCTGTTTGGCGTCTCTCTTGGGGAAAAACTCCCTAGAGCGTTTCGTGCAGGTGTGATGATTGGAGTCGGATTCATTGGAATCGGACTCATTATTGGCCTGCTGTTTGGCCAAGTTGGTCCCGCAGCACAAGGCTTGGCCGCAAGATTCAACGTTAACTTGGACATCGTTGACGTCGGTTGGCCTGCGAGCGCTGCTATTGCCTTTGGCTCCCAAGTCGGGGCTGTGACAATACCTGTGCTACTGCTGCTAAACGTTTTGCTGCTAGCAGTGGGCCTAACCAAAACACTTAACATCGATCTTTGGAACTACTGGCACTTCGCCTTTATAGGTGGTCTGGTAGCCGCATCAACTGGAAACTTCCTAATGGGACTTACAGTTGCCGGTATAGCAATGGTGCTTACGCTGGCACTCGCCGATTGGGCCGCTCCGAAGATTCAGGGTCACTACGACTACCCCGACATTTCATTCCCTCACGGAACCTCCGCACCGTATGCGTTGCTGGCGGCTCCATTGAACTGGGTAATGGACAGAATTCCAGGATTCCGAAACCTCAAGGCAGATCCAGACTCAATTCAGAAGAGGTTTGGAGTGTTTGGAGAGTCCATGATTTTGGGACTTGTGATTGGACTGATTCTCGGTCTGGCAGGCTTTGGACTAGATGACCCAAGAGCCGACATAATCGCAACTCTTGGACTCGGAATCAACCTTGCAGCCGTAATGCTGCTGCTACCAAGAATGGTTGCAATACTCATGGAAGGCCTAGTACCTATTTCTGAGGCAGCAAGAGCGTTTGTCTCTCGCAGGCTGCCTGGAAAGAAGTTCTACATCGGGCTGGACTCTGCAATTGTCATTGGCCAACCAGCTGTTATCGCCACTTCGCTGTTGCTTGTTCCAGTAACCCTAATTACGGCGATTGCTTTGGCTCCACTTGGAAACCGAGTGCTACCGCTGGTTGACTTGGCCACCATTCCGTTCATTGTTGCTCTTATGGTGCCGATCTTCCGTGGCAACATCGTTCGGTCCGTGGTTGGAGGCGCCATTCTTATTGGTGTCGGTCTCTTCATCGCGACAGCGATTGCACCAACCTTGACGCAGGTCGCAACTAGCTCTGGGTTCAACAACGAAACCGGCGGACTCATTTCGTCCCTTGTTGACGGTGCTAACCCTATGACTGGTCTGTTCTTCTGGCTTGGCAATTTGGGCTGGGTGGGAATCGCTGCGCTGGCTGCGATTTCATTCGGCTTCGCCATCTGGGTCAGAATGAAGGTAAAGAGCCCTGTCGAAGTAAAGTAAAAGCCACTTCTACCTTTCGAGTGGTTGGAATCGGGGTCCCAAGCGGGACCCCGATTTCCTTTTACCCGTGTCCTTAGTTCTGAGTTATCCACGCAAAGCTCATGGGTGAAATCGGCCTAGCCGGACTAATCCGAGGCTCATGGTCATGACAGTCAATATGCACGAGGCAAAAACTCAGTTTTCAAAGCTTGCGAAGTTGGTTGAGTCTGGCGAGCAGGTCTTTGTTGCCAGAAATGGCAAAGTAATCATGAAGATGGTTCCGCTTCG
>NZ_JBASXC010000105.1:0-12480 GCF_049276775.1 Rhodoluna sp. | reverse complement strand
GGGTTGCGTTGGTGCCCCGGATGTCACAAAACTCGAGGCCGAACTTTCGAGTCGAGGTATTCAAACAGCTCTCCAAACAAGTTCGAAGCCAACCGGCTCGCTGGTTGTTTTAGTGCAGGGCGAATCTCGCTCGATGCTCACCGATCGAGGGGCCAACTTCGATCTCAATCTTGGAGATATCGACCCGACCGGATTCTTGGCTGTTTACCTCTCCGGGTATTCTCTGCTTGGCAGAAGTCTGGATGAGATAAAGCTCTTTGCCGCCAGAGTCAGGCAGGCTGGAGCATTGCTTGCGATAGACCCTGGCTCCTACGGATTCATTAGAGACCACGGGGTTGAGAAGTTCCGAGAGCTGTTGATTCTGGCCGACCTGGTCTTTCCAAACCTTGAAGAGGAGCAGCTACTGAAGCTCCAGGGGCAGGTCCCCCTAACGGTTGTGACAAATGGCCAAGCCGGAGCCAAAGCCTCCTGGGCCGGTGACCATATTTTGGAGCTTCCTGGGGAGGCAACCGAATCGGTTGACCCAACCGGTGCCGGGGATGCTTTTTGTGCCGGGTTTCTGGGCCGCCTAATTGGCGAGCCAGAATTCCAAGATCTGCCTGCGGAAGCAGTCCAACAGGCCCTAGAGGCCGGGATTCAGGCTGGTTCCCAGGCCGTTCGGCTGGTCGGAGCAAGGCCTTCCTTCAAGTCTTGACTCTAGGTTTAGAGTTTTCCCCAGCTAAACCCCCTAACCTTCAAGCAAAACTTCAAGTTATCCACAGACTTATACACTTGTAATGTGGTATCACTTTGGTAGCATTATGGTATGGCTATGACACTTAGATTGACAGAAGAGCTAGACAAGAAGCTAGACGAAACCGCAGAGTACCTGGGGCTATCCAAGCAACAGGTTGTGAACAAGGCAGTTGAGTACTACATCGATGAGATGAGTGAACTCAAGATTGCAAAGAAGGCCCTCGACTGGACTCTAACCAACGACAAGGAGTTGCTCGAGCGTCTGGCTGACGCGTGACCCGCTACATGAGCTTGGGGACGGCTCTAGAGCTGATCAAGACAGTTGGCTTTCACGTTCGAGATGCCGGGCTTTTGAATTCAGCCCTGGTGCGACCAAAGACAACTGTATTTGGGGCAGATGCGTATCCAGATTTTCCAATAAAGGTGGCTGCACTAATGCATTCGGTAATTAAGAATCACCCGCTAATAGATGGGAACAAGAGAACCTCTTGGATCCTCATGTCGGCATTTCTGCAGCTCAACGGTTTTCAACACAACATGGATACCGATACCGGTTTCGATCTAACTCTCGAACTAGGCGAAGATCGATACACCATCGAACAGGCTGCTGAGATTATCGGTGCGCACCTTGTGCCACTTCGTGCCTAATTATTTCTCAGTAGCCCTCTGAATAACAAGCTCGCGCACTCTAGCTGCATCAGCTGATCCGGCCATAGCCTTCATGACGGCACCAATCACAGCACCCGCAGCTTGAACTTTTCCTTCTCGTATCTTTTCAAGAACATCGGGCTGCTCGGCTAAGACCTTGTCAATTGCTTCGAGAAGCGCTCCGTCGTCAGAAACTACCTCGAGTCCGCGCTTGGCAACAATCTCGGCTGGGTCACCCTCACCTGCAAGGACTCCGGTTAGAACTTCTCTTGCAAGTCGGTCGGTTAGCTTGCCAGATTCAACTAGCTCCGCAATCTGCGCGACCTGGGACGGTGTGATGGCAAGTTCGTTAATGTCCTTGTCCTCGCTGTTTGCAATCCTTGCAAGCTCACCTGTCCACCACCTTCTGGCGGCTTGCGGCTTTGCTCCTGCCTTGACGGTGTCATCGATTTCATCGAGTAAGTCGGAGTTCACAACATCGCGGAACTCTAAATCACTAAAGCCCCATAGTTCCTGAAGACGCTTTCTTCTCATGGCAGGCTTTTCTGGAAGAGTCGCGCGCAGCTGCTCAATCCACTCTTTGGAAGGCTGCACCGGAACCAGGTCTGGCTCTGGGAAGTAGCGGTAGTCATCAGCGTCTGATTTTGGGCGACCTGAAGAAGTTGCTCCACGGTCCTCGTGCCAGTGACGGGTCTCCTGAATTATCGCCGTTCCTTGCGAAAGCAGGTGGGCCTGGCGCTGAATTTCATACTTCACAGCACGCTCAATGCTTCGAAGTGAGTTCACGTTCTTGGTCTCGGTTCGAGTGCCCAGCTTTTCCTGACCCTTTGGACGAATCGAAACGTTCGCATCGCAGCGAACGTTGCCTCTCTCCATGCGAGCATCTGAAACACCGAGGTTTTTGACAATCTCCCGAATTGAACGAACATAGGCGGCTGCGAGCTCGGGAGCTTCGTCGCCTGCGCCATAAATCGGCTTGGTCACGATCTCAACCAGAGGAACCCCTGCTCGGTTGAAATCAACTAGCGAGAACTCGGCTCCCTGGATACGGCCCGTAGATCCGCCGACGTGGGTTAACTTGCCAGCGTCTTCTTCCATGTGGGCCCGCTCGATCTCCACGGTGAACACCTTGCCAGAGGGGACCTCGATATCAATCTTGCCCTCGAAAGCAATTGGCTCGTCATACTGCGAAGTCTGGAAGTTTTTGGCAAGGTCCGGGTAAAAGTAGTTCTTTCGTGCGAAGCGACCAGTTGCCGCAATCTCGCAGTCCAAGGCAAGACCTATCTTGATCGAATTCTCAATTGCCTTGCCATTGACTGCTGGCATTGCCCCTGGGAAACCCAAACAGTTGGGGCATACGTTGGTGTTTGGCTCGTCGCCAAATACGTTGGCACAGCCACAGAACATCTTGGTGTTGGTGTTTAGTTCGACGTGGACCTCGAGTCCAATTACAACTTCATAAGCTTCAAGTGCCTTCTGGTAATCCATCAGCTGATCCTTAGCCATTAGTTCACCTCAAGCTTTGGTGCGAAATCCATCATCTTCTTGGACCACTTATTTTCAAGCAGCTTTTCCAAAACTGCGCCGACTCTATAGAGTCTTGCGTCTTCGCGAGCTGGAGCCAGGAACTGTGCGCCAACGGGTAGGTTATCTTCCTTAGCAAGACCAACCGGAAGGCTTATACCCGGAACCCCTGCTAAGTTGGCAGGAATTGTTGCGATGTCGTTTAGGTACATCGCCAGAGGATCTTCTTGCTTCTCTCCCAACAAAAATGCTGTCGTCGGAGCAGTGGGCGAAACTAACACATCGGCTTTTTCAAATGCCTTTGCGAGATCTGCCTGAATCAAAGTCCTCACCTTTTGAGCACTGCCGTAGTAAGCGTCGTAGTATCCGGAAGACAATGCATAAGTTCCCAAGATGATTCTTCGCTTTACCTCAGCGCCGAACCCTTCCTCGCGAGTTGCGGCCATCACTTTTTCAACTGTTGCAGGCCCCTCCGGCATTACTCGAAGTCCAAATCGAACCGAGTCGAAACGGGCCAAGTTGGAAGATGCCTCGGCTGGCTGAATCAAGTAGTAGGCGGCAATCGCATACTGAAAGCTTGGGCAAGAAACTTCAACTATTTCGGCGCCCGCAGCAACCAGTAAATCGAGCGCTTCTTGGAATCTCTCGGACACTCCAGCTTGGAAACCCTCGCCAGTTAGCTCCTTGATAATTCCAATCTTTATCCCTTTCACTGAGTCGTTTTTTGCAGCTTCGGTCATTGAACCTAAGGATTCTGGAAGCGATGTCGCATCCATGCCGTCGTGGCCCGCGATGGCATCTTGCAGCATTGCTGCATCCATCACATTTCTTGCAACCGGTCCAATCTGATCTAGCGATGAGCCAAGGGCAATAAGTCCATACCTTGACACCGCGCCATAGGTTGGCTTGACGCCAACAGTTCCGGTCACAGCCGCTGGAAATCTAATTGAGCCCCCGGTGTCAGATCCGATTGCGAGCGCTGCTTGCATCGACGCAACAGCCGATGATGATCCACCGCCTGAACCACCAGGGGTTCTACTAAGGTCCCAAGGGTTAAGAGAAGGGCCATAGGCCGAATTCTCGGTTGACGAACCCATCGCAAATTCATCCATGTTAGTTTTTCCAAGGATTGGCATGTGGTTGGCCAGAATCTTCTCAACAACGGTCGCGTTATATGGTGGTACCCACTCCTTTAGAATCTTCGATCCTGCGGTTGTTTCGATACCCATGGTTGCCAGATTATCCTTGACCGCTATTGGGACTCCCGCGAGCGCGGAGAGCTTTTCTCCCTTGGCTCGAAGTTCGTCAACTTGCTTTGCCTGGGCCAGGGCGACCTCATGTGTAACAGTGAGGTAGCTGTTGATTTTGGGATTAAGTTTGTCGATGTTATCCAGCTGAGCTTGGGTTATTTCAACCGAGGAGATTTCTTTTGAAGCGAGCATGGAGGCGAGCTCGCTGGCTGACTTATCTACAAGTGACATGGGTGATAGACCTAGTCCTCATCCAAAATAGCGGAGACCTTGAACCGGCCGGACTCGCTTTCGGCCGCACCCGATAATGCCTGAACCTGGGTGAGAGAAGGCCGAACCACGTCCTCGCGAAAGACATTGGCCATTGGAATGGGGTGGCTGGTGGCGGCAATGTCATCGCTGACCGCTGCCTTAACGGTGGCAACCGAGTCAACAATCAGCGCCAGCTGGCTGGCGAACTGGGCTACCTCGGCCTCGGTGACCTCGATGCGGGCTAGGCCAGCTAGGTGCCTAACCAGCTCGGGGGTGATCTCGGACATGGAAACCTTCGGTTTTGAGAAATTCTTGATTTGAGGGGTATTTGGCCCCAGCTGGCCCATTCTAGCAAGAAAGACAAAATCTTGATTCAAGGGCAAAATACCCCACTAAAGTAGGTATCTAGGTAATAAACCCCAAAGCCCCCAATAAAGAGGTAATCCACGTGGACAACTCAGAATTCCAGCTCGTCTTTAGAGGCTATGACAAAGATGAGGTCAACACCGCCGTTGCTGCAATGCGCGAAGAACTCGACCACGTCCGTGACTACAACTACAAAGCTGCCAGCGAGGTCGAATTCCTCAAGTCGGAAATCGCGAGCCTCAAGCAGAGACTAAAGCGCGATGCCGGAACCGGCTACGCCGAACTGGGAGCCCAGTTCGAACAGACTCTTCGCGTTGCCGAGGAGCAGGCCAGAAAGCTTATGACCGATGCAGGTCAGGACGCACTTCGCATTCGCGAAACCGCCAAGGCAGAGTCCGAGCAGCTAACCCGTAAGGCCGAAGCTGCCGTTCAGAAGATGCTCTCCGATGCTGAGTCCAAGGCTAAAGAAATCAGGCTCGATGCTGAGCGCACGAGTGCGGAAATTCTGGCACAGGCAAAGACTCAGGAATCAGAAGCGGCAGAAAAGACCGTTCACGCGCAGCGTGAAGCCGCGGCGATCCGCTCCGAGGGTGAGAGGTATGCAGCTGAGCTTCGTGCTTCCGTGCACCGCGAAACCGAAGAAGCTCGCGCACTTGCAACTGAGCTTGCTCAGCGCACCGCACAGTCAAGGGTTGAGCTGGAGGCAGAACTTAAGGCGAAGCGCGACGAGGGTGAGCAGGAAGCTCTTAGTATTTACGAGTCCGCTGTGAAGCAAGCCCAGGAAGCGACCGAAGAAGCGAACAAGGCGGTTGCCGAAGCTTCTCGCCTAGCGGCAGAGTTAAACTCCGAAGCTGAAAGAAATCTACGCGATGCCAAGGTCACCGCAGCCAATGTGACCGAGGACGCGCAGCGAAATGCTGGAAACCTAATCAACCAGTCACGTCGTCGTGCCGAGCTATTGGCTCGCAAGGCCGAGGCCTATGCGAATGCCGTAATTGTTGACGGTCAGGAAAGGCTGCAGCGCTGGGAGTCAGAATCTAACGAGATTGAGGATTTCCTAAACACCCTCAAGTCCCTGATGTCGACCGAATCTATGGTTGCAGCCGACGAGACCCTGGCCCAGACCGAGCTTGAAGGATCGTCTCCTTCAATTACCGACGGCTTTGAGACAGACATTGATTACTCTGAGCAGCGCTCTGACGGCTACGAGGCCATCGAGGTTGAGTCTTACGAGGACAAGAAGAACTAATTAGCCAATTCGCTTAGAGAACTCGGCTTCATCTATAACCTCAACTCCCAAGGCTTCCGCCTTGGCCAGTTTTGAACCGGCACTTGCGCCAGCCAAAACAAAAGCGGTGTTTTTGGAAACAGAGGATGCCGCTTTACCGCCCCTTGAAATGATGGCCTCCTCGGCCTGATCACGAGTGAAGTTCTCGAGTGTTCCAGTAACTACGATGCTCATTCCACTGAATATTCCTTGACCCGCTGAAGCGATGTCCTGGGTAAAGTTCACACCGGCTTTTTTCCAAGCCGAGATTATGTCTTTATGCCAGTCGACGCTAATCCACTCTTTGATTGTTGCCGCAACAACCGCACCGACGCCATCCACTCGGGCAAGTTCTCCCTCGCTGGCAGCAAAGATATTCTCAATGGACCCAAAAGAATTCATGAGTGATCTTGCAGCTACCGGACCAACGTGGCGAATAGAGAGCGACACCAAAACTCGCCAGGCGGGCTGCGACTTGGCCTTTTCCAATTCCTCGAGCAACTTGGTCGCAACCGTTGCTGGGGTTCCATCCTTTTTCCTAAAGTACTCAACTACCTTTGGCTTTCCTTGGGCATCCAGCTTTGGAGCTCCGGTGTCGGCGTCAACTACCACCGACCTAATTGGAAGAAGGTCTTCAAGTGTCAGTGAAAAAAGGTCCGCTTCACTCTTGACGGGTGGAGACTTCGGTTCCAGAGGTTGAGTGAGTGCGACCGCAGTCACAAAGCCCAGAGCCTCAACATCCAGTGCCGAGCGAGAGCCGATGTAAGCAATTCGTTCTCGAAGTTGAGCGGGGCAGGATTTAGCATTTGGGCATCGAAGGTCAACATCACCCTCCTGAGCTGGAGCTAGCTTTGAACCGCAGTCGGGGCAAGCTTTTGGCATAGCGAACTTTTTTTCAGAGCCATCCCGCAGAGCAACAACCGGACCCAGAATTTCTGGAATCACATCTCCAGCTTTTCGAAGCACCACGGTGTCACCAATCAGAATTCCCTTAGCGCCAACCACTTCCTGGTTATGCAAGGTGGCAAACTCAACAACGCTTCCGGCAACCCTAATCGGGTCAAGAACTGCAAACGGGGTTGCGCGGCCTGTTCTTCCAATTGAGACTCTTATGTCCAATAGTCGAGTGTTCACCTGCTCCGGTGGGTACTTATAGGCAATGGCCCAGCGTGGAGCGCGCGAGGTAAAGCCAAGCGACTGCTGCCTAGCTAACTCGTCAACTTTCACCACCACTCCGTCGATCTCGTGCTCGAGGCTGTGACGCTGGGCTTCAAAGTCTTTGATGTAAGCCTTAACCTCCAGGGGCGTTTTGAGTACCTTGTAACGGTTTGAGGTTGGAAGCCCCCAGCTCTTCAGGGTCGCGTAAAGCTCGGACTGACTGGCAACTGATTTATCAACCCACGCGCCAATGCCGTGCACAATCATTTGAAGCGGTCTGGAGGCGGTGACGCTCGAGTCTTTTTGGCGAAGTGAGCCGGAGGCTGAGTTTCTTGGGTTAGCAAACGGCGACTTTCCCGCATCAATCAAAGATTGATTTAGCTTCGCAAAATCTTCGAGTGAGTAGAAAACCTCTCCGCGAATCTCAACTAGTTCCGGGTGATTCCTACCCGACAAACTGTGAGGGATTCCCTTAACTGTCATCACGTTTCGGGTCACATCTTCGCCCACCGAGCCATCGCCTCGGGTGGCGGCGGAGATCAGCTGTCCGTTTTGGTACCGGAGGTTTATTGCTAGCCCGTCTATTTTAAGCTCACAAAGATAAGGTCCTCCGCCAGATTTTTCCAACCAAGTATCTAGCTCCTCTTCTGAAAAGACATTATCCAAACTCATCATGCGCTCGAGGTGCTCAATGGGGGCAAAAGTTTGGCTCACTTCTCCCCCGACTGTTTGAGTCGGTGAATCCCCGGTGATTAGTTCTGGATGCTTTGCCTCGAGCTGCTCAAGCTCACGCATTAACTTGTCGTATTCGGCGTCGGAAATTAGAGAGGTGTTGGACTGATAGTAAGAAGCACGGTGTTTGTTTATCAGATCAACAAGCTCTGAAACTCTTTCCCGAACTTTTTGGGTTGCGCTCACACCTTCTCCATTGCGGCAGAAACAGTTTTGTCTATTGTGGTTTGGCCGAGCACCCTAGAGCCGAGGTAAATCACCGCGGTCTGTCCTGGAGAGATTCCTCGAATGGGCGAATGGGGCCGAATCACCATCTGGCCTTCTGAAACCCTCACCTTGCACAGGTGAGATTCTCCGTGCGCCCTAACCTGAACCTCGGCGTCAAACCAATCCGAGGCTTGGGCTGGGGCTTTGCCACACCATGAAAATTTACCTCCGGAAAGCTCAGAGATCACCAGGGCTTGCTCTGGCCCAACCACCACAACGTTTTCTTTTGGTCTTATCTCGAGCACATAGCGCGGCTTGCCGTCTTTGGCAGGATGGCCGATGTTCAGGCCCTTACGCTGGCCCACGGTAAACCCAACTGCTCCATCGTGCACTGCTAGCTGCTCACCATCGGTATCAACAATTGAACCCGGAGTCAGGTCAATTTTGTCCGAGAGCCAATCCCTGGTGTCACCTTCTGGAATAAAGCAAATGTCGTAGCTATCGGGTTTATTAGCAACCGATAGACCCCGCTTGGTTGCCTCATTCCGAATGTCTTGCTTGTTGGCTGCTTTCCCGAGGGGAAAGAGGGAGTGCCTAAGTTGGTCTTCAGTTAGTACCCCGAGAACGTATGACTGATCCTTGGCCATCGCAAGTGATCTGTGGAGTTCAAGGTTGCCCTGCTCATCTTTTTCGATACTCGCGTAGTGACCGGTGCAAAGAGCATCGAAGCCCAGAGCCAGAGCCTTTTCCAAAAGAGCCGCGAACTTAATTCGCTCATTGCAGCGCATGCAGGGGTTTGGAGTTCGGCCGGCCGAGTACTCAGCGATAAAGTCATCAACCACATCTTGTTTGAATCGCTCGGAGAAATCCCAGACGTAGAACGGAATCCCGAGCTTGTTGGCGGCTCGCTGAGCATCCATAGAATCCTCGATGGTGCAGCAACCTCTGGAACCGGTTCTAAGGGTCCCAGGCATACGAGATAATGCCAGGTGTACCCCTACAACCTCGTGCCCCGCTTCAACCGCGCGCGCAGCGGCAACCGCGGAGTCGACTCCACCACTCATTGCGGCCAAAATTTTCATCGCCTGGTAAGCCCCGCCTTTTTTGCTCCCTCGTAGGCCTTGGGAAAGGCCTCCAGAAAAGCGTCGACGTCTTCCTCGGTCGAGTTATGACCAAAGGTAATTCGCATGGTTCCCATGGCTTCGTCGGTCCCGGCTCCTAGAGAAAGCACCACGTGCGAGGGACTACTTACCCCAGCCGCACAGGCTGAACCGGTAGAAATGGAAACGCCGTTCAGATCCATAAGGAACAGCAGGCTATCTCCTAAGCATCCTGGAAATCTAAAGTGAACATTATTTGATAGTCGCTCGACGTTTTCAGACGATACCTTCACATCGGGAGCTACCCGCTTGACTCCGGCGACTAATCTGGCTGAAAGTCTGCCGTGAAGGGTTGCAAGGGCTTCCTGCTCCTCAACTGCCTCCTTCACCGCTAGTGCGAATGCAGCGGCCGCGGCTGAATCGGGAGTGCCGGATCGCAAGTTTCGCTCCTGGCCGCCGCCGTGCAGAACGGGTGTGAGTTTTTGGTTTCTCGAAAGAATCAATGCACCGATGCCAACCGGGCTACCCAGTTTGTGTCCGGTGATACTCATCGCTGATAGTCCTGAATCTTTGAAGTTCACGGGTATGTGACCTAGGGCAGCAATTGAATCGGAGTGGACCGGGACTTTGTGCTTGGCGGCGAGCTCGGTTATTTTCTTGATCGGGTGAACTACGCCGATTTCATTATTTGCCCACATCAGAGAAACAAGGGCTACCTGTTCGGCTCTATCTTGAAGCACCCGCTCCAAATCCCCTAAATCAAAAACACCGTTTCGGTCCGTGTCAATAAAGTATGCCTCTGCCCCCTGTTCAGAGACCAGCCAGTTGACCGAATCCAATACTGCCGCGTGCTCGGCACTGGATGATATGATCAAGGTTCGATTGCTGTTTTCAGCGTGGCGTTGCCAGTAAAGACCCTTGACGGCAAGATTGTCCGACTCTGTTCCACCTGAGGTGAATACCACCTCGTTGCGGTCGCAATCCAGACTTTTTGCTATCTGCTCTCGGGCTTCTTCGAGAAGCTGCCTTGAGCTCTGCCCAAAAGCGTGAACCGAAGCCGGGTTTCCAATTTGGGCCAGTGCCTGCGTGTAGCGCGCCAGAACACTTTGCCGAATCGGCGAAGTGGCTGCGTGATCTAGGTAAACGGGCATAGCTTTAAGCCTAGTTTCTAATGCCTTGGTCAAATCGCCATCTAAAAACTATCTGACTAGGGTTATACAGTGACTGAAGAAGCGAATCCAGCCAATCCCGCTCTTGGGATGCGATTTGAGGCCGGAATGGGCCATTTTGGGGTGTTTTCAGCCACCGCCAGTCAGGTTTCGCTCTGCATTTTGGGCCAAGATAACGAGACCGCGGAAACCGAACTTTCGCTGGTCAAATCCGATGGAGACATCTGGTCTGTTTCCTCAAAGCTAATCAAACCTGGAATTAGCTACGCGATTCGAGCTGATGGGCCAGAAGCGCCAAGAAATAACTTCCGGCCGAATCTGAATCTGATTGACCCCTACGCCAGAGGCGTGGTTAGAAAATCGGCTCGCGAGTACTTCAATGTCGCAATCGAGGGATCCTTCGACTGGCAGGGGGTTACAAAACCGAACCTGCCTCTTGAGCAAGCTGTTATCTACGAGGCTCATGCCAGGGGTCTTACCCGCGGCAACACCGATCTACCGGATGAGATACGCGGCACCTACGCTGCCCTGGGTCACGAAGCGACCATAGGCAAGTTGAAATCGCTAGGAATAACAAGCCTTGAGTTGCTACCAATTCAGATGTTCATCTCCGAGCCAAGGCTCATGAATATGGGGCTAATCAACTACTGGGGATATAACACCATAAACTTTTTCTCCCCGCACCCGAGGTATGCCACCGGTGCTGCGCTTTCCAAAGGCCCTGAAGACATTGTTGTCGAGCTAAAAACCGCAATCCGCGAGCTACACAGAAATGGTATCGAGGTGATTTTGGATGTTGTCTACAACCACACCGCCGAGGGGGGCTCGGGTGGCCTAACCTACTCTTTCCGCGGTCTCGATAACTCGAACTACTACCGTCAAGACGATCAGGGAAATTACCACGACACAACCGGTTGCGGAAACTCACTCGATTTTTCTAAACCGCACGTGGTCCAACTGGTTCTAGACTCACTGATCTACTGGAGTACCGAGATGCAAATCGATGGCTTTCGTTTTGATCTTGCAACCACGCTGGCCAGAGACGAGAACAACCACTACAGCCCAACCCATCCACTGCTTGTCGCAATTGAAAATGAGCCAGCCCTGAGGGAGTCAAAGCTCATTGTTGAGCCCTGGGATGTTGGCTTGGGCGGCTGGCAAACCGGAAACTTCCCTGACCGGTTCAGCGAGTGGAACGATCACTACCGCGACGACGTTAGAAAGTTTTGGCTTTCAGACATTGGCTTCGCGAGGCAGGCCGGTCACTACCCCAACGGGGTAGCCGATCTGGCAACCAAACTTGCTGGAAGTACTGACGTAGTTGCTGGGCCCCACGGAGTTCTAGGGGGAGTGAATTTTGTCACGGCCCACGATGGCTTTACCCTGCGAGATTTGGTTAGCTATAACGTTAAGCACAACCAAGTCAATGGCGAATCAAACCGTGACGGAACCAACAACAATCACAGCTTCAACTTCGGAGTTGAGGGCGATTCCAAAGACGATTCGGTAAACCTTGTTCGAAGAAGAATGATTAGAAACCTATTGGGAACCCTGCTGTTTTCTTCCGGAATCCCGATGATTACCGCGGGTGATGAACGCGGCAAGACCCAGCTTGGGAATAACAATGCCTACTGCCAGGATACGAACCTCTCCTGGGTGAATTGGGACCTAATTCCCTATCAAAAAAATATCGAAGAGACCACGGCTTTCTTGATCCAGACCAGGCTCGAACATCCAACCCTGCGACCGAAAAACTTTGCTAACTACGAGCAGGCGACCAAAGATTCTGATCGGATGCGCTGGTTTAATGCGGCTGGAGAGCTTATGACCGATGAAAATTGGGCGGATGCCCAGTGCCGCACCATGATGCGCCTTACCGATCACATGAACGATGACGGCAGCCTAGATTCAATGCTTTTAGTGATTCACGGGGCTGAGTATGAACTTGCCGTTTCGCTCCCGAGTGCCTCTGGGGTAAGTGCTTATCAGCTGCTCTGGGATTCAAGCGATGAGACACCTAAGGCTCCCATTGACCTATCTCCAGGGGCTGAGCTTCAGATGCAGCCTCTAAG
>NZ_JBASXC010000104.1:0-4018 GCF_049276775.1 Rhodoluna sp. | reverse complement strand
AGAGGCTGGGATGGACTGGAACCCTTCATGTTCCTGGCACAGGGCATTACTCAGGCGAAACGGGCTTGGAACTGTTTGAGCAGAGACTCACAGAACTTGGTCCGATCAGCGTTCAGCTGTTGGGACTTGGAAGTAATGGCCACATCGCGTTCAACGAACCTGGCTCTGATTTTGACACTACGACAAGGCTCGTTGAGCTTCACCCAGCGACTAGAAGCGACAACGCAAGGTTTTTCGAGAGCCCAGACCTTGTTCCCACTCACGCTTACACGCAGGGTCTGGCGACTATCCGAGCAGCCACTGCGCTAGTTCTAATCGCCTTGGGCGAGAGAAAGAGGGCAGCGCTATCAGCCATTTTTGAGAATCCGAGGCCAGATGTCCCCCTTGCCGCACTGCTGGACCATCCTCATCTGACGATTGTCAGCGATTTAGCTTTTTAGCCCCCAGAGTCCCAACGGCATGGACAACATGCCTTCTTTCACCACCATTTTCGGCAATTCGTCACTCTCAACCGTGAGAAAACCATCGAGATCTGAGTAGTCAGCGCTCTGGGCTGCAATAAAGGCAGGTGCAATTCCGAGTGAGCTGCTGACCATGCAACCAACCATGATGCCAAGGCCCGCCTCACGAGCGGCCTCAATCTCGCGAAGTGCAGATGTTAGGCCACCAGACTTATCCAACTTGAAATTTATGACCGAAAAATTCTTGGCTAGCTCCTCTGCCGAACGACCGGGGTAGTTGCTTTCATCGGCGCATAAAGGTACTGAGCTGGCTACATTTTGCAATTGGCCATCTAATTCAGATGGCAATGGCTGTTCCAAGAGCTCCACAGCGGTGTCCTCAAGTACGGGGAGCATTTGTTTCAAGGTCGCTAAGTCCCAACCTTCGTTTACATCCACAATCAAGCGCGAGTTTGGTGCGGCCTTTCTGATGCCTAGTAGCGCATCCCTATCATGTTCGGAGCCGAGCTTTATTTTGATTATTGCCGAGTGAGAGTGCTCTGCAGCGTCTGCAATCATGTCTTTTGTTGATGCCAGCGAAACTGTGTATCCCATTGTTAGAGAGGCTAGTTCTCCCATTCCGAGCATCGAACCGACTGACGTGCTCAGAGTATTAGCTTCGAGGTCCCATAAAGCACAATCAATGGCATTGCGAGCGCTACCGCGAGGCAAAAGATCAACAAGCGATTCACGGTCAAAGACTGCGGGAAGAGATTGGATTTGCTTGAGTGCTAATTCCGCGGTGTCTCCATAGCGGGCGTATGGGACTCCCTCTCCTCTCCCGATCACCCCGTCTTTTTCGACCTCCACTCTGAGTACATCGGCAGTGGTTTTTTGACCCCGCGAGATGCCAAAGGGCTTTGACAGCTTTAGGGAATGAATTTCACCCCTTATCCTCACTGAATTTCCTCGGATGAGAGCGAGTCGGAGCAAGCTCGGTAGATTTCGGCGATTCCCTCTCGAGACGTTCCAACAGTGAGCCGGTTTGTTGACAGCACACCAGTCTTTTCACCATTTGGATCTGAAATCATTAGCGTTCCAGTGAACCCAGAGTGCGAGAATGTAATTCTGAGAGCAAACTTCTGCCTAGCGTGAATTGACGAAATTAATTCGGGTCAAAACGACCGAAATTTTTTGAATGAAATATGAAATTGAAATATTTGAGGCAAAGCACTCGATATTCGGAATGCTCATGGCGGTTGCGGTCATGCTCATGTTCCGCATGGCTAACGCCGCATGCGAGCAAATAAACTCAACCATGTTCTAGGGTAGCAGTCGGTTTTCGGCAGAAGAATAAGAGATTTCACATGTTTATTAGGCAGGCTGTCCCCAATGACACACCTGAGATTGCTTCACTGTTCTTAAGCTGTCTCAAAATCTCTTATGCCGGTGTATTGAACGAAGAAGTTCGGAGGACTGCAGACCTGGAGTACTCTCTGCAGCTATGGAGCAACGCCCTGGGCAGCAACCCTGATCGTCAAACTTTCCTGGCTCTAGAGGAAGATCAGTTGGTGGGTTTTTATCGCATTGGTCCAGAAAATGAGAAATCTTCTATGGGTCACCTCTTTTCTCTCTACATTTCGCCGAACTTTGGAGGCCAGGGAATAGGCAGCAAGCTGCTCTTGGAAGCTCTGCATGACCTGGAAGCTCGCGGGTTCTCTGAGGTCAGTCTCTGGGTGTTTGCTGACAATAAGGCCGCACTCGGACTATATAGGAAATTTGGTTTTGAAATCACCAACGACTGTCGAACATCTGACGTTTGGAAGGCCCCAGAGGTCAAGATGATAAGAAACGGAAACTAAGGCTAGAAATCAGAGTTTTCATGTCGCGCATCTCCCGATCTTGAGCAACCATAACGGGAGTTGGATCCCAATAGAGGTTCCTTGGGCGGTGGCTTAGCCAGGTATTGCTACTTTCAGAGGCGCGTATCGCCCAAGCCAGAAGGCGAGGGTATCAGCGATGGCAGCTGTCAGCTCCACACCTGACGCCCACCACACGAACCGATTGATTTGTATATCCAATGCTGTTTTCACCTTTGTTTGTTAGCGAACCCTCGATTACTTTGGCCAAGCTCTTGATGCTTCGGGAGAAATAAATAGGTGCACCAAAGAGAAAACTGTCGATTTTGCCTTAATTTGTGAAGCAACATTTTCTCGCGATTTGATTACGAAAAGGTAAAACTTTGTCATTAAAAGCTTTTTCCGTGTATTTTCATGACATAACTACAAAGGCTTACCGTTTTTCGGTGAGAAAACAATAGACAGAGAGGGCAAAATGACTCAGATAAGCGGGTTGAGCCGTCCACTGAAGCTCATTGCGTTGGCTACGGCCACCGGATTGGTTTTGGCTGGATGTGCGGCAACTACCGAAGAGCCAACCGCCACCCCAACAGAGACAACAACTGCCACCGAGCAGCCAGAGGCAACTGTTGGCGGCAACATGGTTGTCGGCATCACAATCGATCCAGACACCATCTTTCCCTGGAAGGCAACACAATTCCAGGCATTCCGTATGTTGGAGAATGTTTACGACACACTCACCGCATTCGACGCAGACCTAAATGTTGTTCCAGGTTTGGCCGAGTCATGGGAGGTCTCAGCGGATGGCATGTCCATCACCTTTGACTTGCGAGACGGAGTGAAGTTCGCCGACGGAAGCGAATTTGACTCTGGCGACGTGAAGTACAGCTACGAGGCTATCCAGCGTGAAGAGAATGCTGCCGTTGCAAGAGCAACTCTGGGCGTCGTCGTTTCAATTGACACTCCAGATGCCGACACCTTGGTGTTGAACCTCGCCACCCCCGACGTGGGCCTGCTTGCTAACCTCACTTCGGTTAACCTCGCCATTGTCTCTTCCGATGACAATGAAGAGTCACTCAGCACAGCAACCAACGGTACCGGACCATTCATTCTCGAGAGCCGCACCGCTGGTCAGAACGTATTGCTTGCCAGAAACCCGAACTACTGGGGTGATCCAACTCCGTTGGACACCCTTGAGTTCCGCGTATTGCCAGACGAGGCCGCCATTGCCGCGGCCATGTCAGCCGGAAATGTTCAGCTAGCGGTGCTCGGTGACCCAATTACCGCGCGCTCTATCGGCGGAGATGTAACTGTTCAGACCACGGGTCAGCTGAGTTATCACGCTTTAATGATGAGGTCCACTGAGGGCCCACTGGCTGACGCGAATGTTCGCTTGGCGATTGCCTGTGCGATTGACCGACAGGCTGTTTTGGACACCGCTTTGCTTGGTGAGGGCCAGGTCACCGGACCGATTACATCGCCAGCATTTGCATCTGATCCAAACGCACGCCCTTGCCCAGAACGCGACCTAGCTAAGTCTGCTGAGTACCTGGCCGCTGCTGGATATGCCGGCGGCTTGACCGTTGGGGCAATCGTTGCTCAAGCTCTTTACGCAGGTTCGGTTGAAATAGCCCAGGCAGTGGCAGCTCAGCTGGCTGAAGCTAACATCACCTTGGAGCTTGAGGTGTTGGAGAGTGGAACCTACATAGACCGCTGGAT
>NZ_JBASXC010000103.1:0-6064 GCF_049276775.1 Rhodoluna sp. | reverse complement strand
AGTCAGAACTGTGACTAAAAGGCCTATTTGCCCCAAGTATTTAGAGCCGTGTTGGCTTTTTGAGAGGTTCAAGATGCCTCCATGTCATTTCTAGGCATCGGTGCCCATCGCTTACTACCCAGTTGTTTTGGGTTTACCAAAGAATAGCACTGTCTTTGGGCCTGCAAAAATAGCTAGACTTGAGGCTTACCTCTTATTCAGCTCTCAGTGAGGCAATATCATGGCTCAGACCGACCCTTTTGGCCTAGTTGGCTTGACCTATGACGATGTGCTGCTTTTGCCCGGGGAATCTGACGTTGTTCCCTCGCAGGTATCAACCCGCACCAAGCTAACAAAGCGAGTTGAGATCAATATTCCACTGCTTTCCTCGGCAATGGACACCGTGACGGAGGCAAGGCTTGCAATTGCCATGGCGAGGCAAGGCGGTATCGGGGTACTTCACAGAAACCTTTCACTCGAGAATCAGGCGGCTCAAGTTGACTTAGTAAAGAGGTCTGAGGCCGGGATGATTACCCACCCGGTGACCATTGGACCACTTGCCAACATTCAAGAAGTCGATGACCTCTGTCGAACATTCAGGGTCTCCGGACTTCCGGTTATTGATGAGGACGGCATACTTCTTGGAATTGTCACAAACCGCGACATGCGGTTTGTGCTGGATGTTCAAAGAACTACCACGCTTGTAAAAGACGTGATGACTCCGATGCCACTAATTACCGCACCGGTTGGAATCAGACCCGAAAACGCGATTGCTATTTTTGCTCAACACCGCATTGAGAAGCTTCCACTGGTTGACGACAAAGGAAAACTTTGCGGACTAATAACGGTTAAGGATTTTGACAAGAGCGAGAAGTATCCACTTGCCTCAAAAGACGACAGTGGAAGATTACTTGTTGCCGCTGCCGTTGGGGTTGGGCAAGACGCTTGGGAGAGGTCAATGGCGCTTGTTGACGCGGGCGTTGACATCCTGGTTGTTGATACCGCTCACGGCCACAACAAAGCAGTTTTGGAAATGGTTGCAAAGCTAAAAGCCGAACCATTCGCAAAAAACGTAGACGTCATCGGCGGCAACGTTGCAACCCGAGAGGGAGCCCAAGCATTGGTTGACGCCGGAGCCGACGGAGTGAAGGTTGGGGTTGGACCGGGTTCGATCTGTACCACCCGAGTTGTCGCAGGAGTTGGCGTCCCACAAATCACTGCCGTTTACCAAGCCTCCTTAGCTTGTAAGCCAGCCGGTGTTCCGGTTATCGCTGACGGGGGCTTGCAGTTCTCGGGAGACATACCGAAGGCTCTGGTGGCAGGAGCCAACGCGGTTATGCTGGGATCTCTTTTGGCAGGAACTGATGAGGCACCGGGGGATATCACCTTCGTGGGTGGCAAGCAGTACAAGACCTACCGCGGCATGGGCTCCCTTGGTGCAATGCAGTCCCGCGGGGAGGCTAAGAGCTTTTCGAAAGATCGCTACTTCCAAGACGACGTACTTCGCGAAGACAAACTGGTTCCAGAGGGTATCGAGGGAAGGGTTCCCTACCGCGGCTCGGTAGCATCGGTGACTCACCAGTTGATTGGTGGCCTTCGGGCTTCGATGGGATACGTCGGCGGCGAAACAATCCCCGAGCTTCAGCTGAAGGGCAAGTTTGTTCGCATCACCGCGGCGGGACTCAAAGAGTCACACCCGCACGATGTTCAGATGACCATCGAGGCTCCCAACTACGGCACTCGCTAGAAAGTGACCCATGACTGAAATTGAAATTGGAAGAAATAAGCGCGCCAAGCGCGCCTACGCCTTCGACGACATCGCGATTGTTCCAACCAGAAGAACTCGTGACCCCAAGGATGTCTCTACCAGCTGGTCGATAGACGCCTACGAGTTCAAGATGCCAATCATGGCGGCACCGATGGACTCCGTTGTCTCTCCAGCCACCGCAATCGAAATCGGCAACTTGGGTGGCTTGGGGGTATTGGATCTTGAGGGTCTTTGGACGAGGTATGACAATCCAGAAAAACTTCTTGAGGAAATTTCAAAGCTGTCGGAGGAAGATTCCACTTCTCGCATGCAGGAGATTTACTCGGAGCCAATAAAGCCGGAACTTATTCGCGATCGCATTGCAGAAATTCGAGCCGGGGGAGTAGTTGTTGCGGGAGCACTCTCACCTCAGCGCACCGCACAGTTTTCCGACGTTGTTCTAAAAGCCGGCGTTGATCTTTTTGTGATTCGCGGAACCACCGTTTCCGCCGAGCACGTAGCCAAAGATAATGAACCTCTAAACCTAAAGAAGTTCATCTACGAACTGGATGTTCCAGTCATCGTCGGAGGGGTTGCAAACTACACCGCGGCCCTGCATTTGATGAGAACCGGAGCCGCTGGAGTGCTCGTGGGCTTTGGTGGCGGAGCCGCCACCACAACCCGCGCCGTGCTTGGCATCCATGCCCCAATGGCCACTGCGGTGGCCGATGTTGCGGGCGCAAGACGTGACTACATGGACGAGTCTGGCGGAAGGTATGTACACGTGATTGCCGACGGTGGGCTTGGAACTTCCGGAGATATAGTCAAGGCAATTTCCTGCGGAGCAGATGCGGTAATGATCGGCTCAATTCTTGCCAGGGCCAAGGATGCACCTGGCCGAGGCTTCCATTGGGGCGCAGAGGCGTATCACCAGGAACTTCCCCGTGGCAACCGCGTCAAGGTTGGAATAAACGGAAACCTTTCTCAGATTCTTTCCGGGCCTTCCACTTCGGCCGATGGTGTCACAAACATTGTTGGAGCGCTTGCTCGCTCGATGGCTACCACTGGCTACTCAGACCTTAAGGAATTTCAGCGCGTTGAAGTTGTGCTGGCTCCGTACCACAAGAGCTAATGGCTAATCCAACTTTCTTCTCGGTTGCGAGAAGGCCTAAGTGGATTGGCGGCTTAATACTTTCTCTCGCAGTTGCAGCAGTATTTGCATTGTTGGGACAGTGGCAACTGGATCGAACCTTCACCGTAGTTGAGCCGGCTGGTGCAAACGAGCAAGTCTTTGTTCTAAACGAGGTCGCTTTCCCCGGAGCGCCAATCACCGCCGAAGCCGCAAACGTACTTGTCTCAGCGAACATCTCCTTGGATCAGCAAAACGTGTTTATTGTTTCGAATCGCTTACAACAATCAGAAAATGAAGTAGTTGAGGGCTACTGGGTGATTGCAAACTCGGGTGCGCTGTTGGCCGATGATGACTCAACCGGATCGCTTACTGTTGCGATCGGTTACGCCAACACTTTAGAGCAGGCCGAAAAAGCCAGAGCTGAAATTCAAGAAGCAGTCTTCCCCCAGGCCTTTTTAGAATCCACCGGGCGCTACCTTCAGACCGAGGGACCGGTTGAAATAGCCGATCCCCAAAAACCATACGTTGTTGGAAGTTTGTCGCTTGCCCAACTTGTGAACTTTTACCAGGGACCTCCAGTCCAATCCTTCGCTGGGTTTTTGGCACTGGATGCCGAGCCCGGGTTCGGGCTCGATCGAATTGAGCTTCCTCCGCAGCAGGTTGGAACTCAGGTGAACTGGCTGACCCTGTTCTATGCCGTGGAGTGGGTATTGTTTGGAATCTTTGCTGTTTTCTTGTGGTGGCGCCTGGTTGAAGACCAGCGAATTAGGGAAATATCCGACCTCGAGTCCTAAAAAACCGAGTTTTTTAGCCCGAATTCGTCCGTTTGGCAGAAAAGTCTCAGGATTTCTGCTACTTTTACTGGAAATCAGTCATAAAGCAACAGATTCAGGCAGATTCGGACAGGGTAAAGATGCTCGCAGAAGAACGACGGATGCAACTCATTGAGTGGTCCAAGCTCGACGGTCGTATTGACGCCCTGGCTGCCGCAGGCAAACTAAATGTTGCGGTTGAAACCGTTCGTCGCGATCTGGATGTTTTGCAGCGACGCGGATTACTGAGAAGAGTTCACGGCGGAGCAATTGCAGCAAGCCGCTACTCACACGAATTTACTTTTCCCGAGCGCAAGGGAAGAAACCCAAATCAAAAACTTCGCATCGCACAAATCGCAGCGCAGTATCTTCCGGAGGAAGGTTGCATTTTTGTTGACGGTGGAACAACAACTGAATTTTTAGCCGAGGCCCTTCGCAACAAGCCGCAGCTTATGGTTGTCACAAATTCACTTTCCTTGGCGAGCCGAATCGGTGAATCATCGACACCGGTATTTTTTCTAAGTGGTCGCGTTAGGTCAACCACGTTGAGTTCGGTTGGATCGAAAACAGTGGAGGACCTACTGACCTACAAAGCACAGATTGCTTTCCTTGGTACAAATGGAATTGATCTGGACTCGGGTTTTACAACGGTTGATCCTGATGAGGCGGCTGTAAAAAAAGTCATGATTGAAAATGCAACCGAGACCATGGTGCTCGCTGACAATTCAAAGTTTGGGGCTAGCTACTCGGCACTTTTTGCAGGATTTGAGAACATCGACCGGTTGGTAACAGATGTTGATGCTGACCCAGCGCATGTGGAGGCGCTGAGCGAAAAAGGAATTGAGGTTGTCCTAGCATGACAACTTTCAAAAAAGCTTCGAGTGTGAGAGCACTCGGAGAAACAAGAGATGGAGTAAAGGGCAGAGCGTTTGCTTGATTCATCTTTATTGAGTGCAACTCAACCTAAATAGCTATAGAGAGGTAGTCGACTAAATGAGTAGTTTCATTCCAAGCGGAGCGGGCACCCACACCGGGTGGCGTGCCACGGTCCAGAAGCTGGGTGGAAACCTTGCAGGTATGGTTATTCCAAATATTGGAGCCTTCATTGCCTGGGGTTTGCTAACAGCGCTGTTTATCCCAACCGGATGGTTGCCTAACGAGCAGCTTTCCTCAATGGTTGGCCCAATGATCATCAACCTCCTTCCCATTCTGATTGCCTACACCGGTGGTCGTATGGTGCACGGACAGCGCGGTGCCGTAATCGGTGCCGTTGCAACCGTGGGTGTAATCGTTGGTTCATCCATCCCTATGTTCCTTGGTGCCATGATTATGGGCCCATTGGCAGCATGGGTTCTAAAGAAGATTGACGCGGTCCTAGACCCAGTAACACCTGCAGGATTCGAGATGCTGATTGGAAACTTCAGCCTCGGAATCTCCGGAATGCTGCTGGCAATCGGTGGATACTACGGAATCGGCCCAGCCGTGACGGCTATTTCTGACGTCCTCGGCGCGGGTGTGAAGTTCCTGGTGGACAGCTCATTGCTGCCGCTAGCTTCGATCCTGGTCGAGCCTGCCAAGGTTCTGTTCCTAAACAACGCCATCAACTTCGGAGTTTTGGCTCCGCTGGGTGTTGTTGAGGCTGCCGAAACTGGTAAGTCAATCGCCTTCATGATTGAAACCAACCCGGGTCCTGGCCTTGGAATCTTGCTTGCCTTCTGGCTAGCTGGACCTAAGGTTCTTCGCGGATCTGTTCCTGGTGCCATCGTGATCCACTTCCTTGGTGGAATCCACGAGATCTACTTCCCTTACGTTCTTCTAAAGCCAAAGATGATCTTGGCTGCAATCGCTGGTGGAGCCACCGGTGTTGCAATCTTCATGGTCACCGGAGCAGGACTTGTGGCAACACCGTCTCCTGGTTCAATCTTTGCTTGGTTGGCTGTCACCCCTCCAGGAAACCACTTCGGAGTTCTGACGGGCATCGTGCTATCAGCAACAGTTTCATTCCTAGTTGGATGGGTGCTTCTAAAGACCGGTGCTCAGGATGACTACGCTGACCTAGCCGGAGCATCAGCTGCATCGAAGAAGATGAAGAAGGGCTAGTAAAAGCCATGACATCAATTTCCGGATCAGATGTAAAAAAGTTAGTGGTTGCCTGCGAGGCCGGTATGGGTTCGAGCGTGATGATTGCCAAGCAGTTGGCGAAGCAGCTCAAAGCCCAGGGCATCGAAGTCACTCACTCACCGGTGAATCAGTTGTCCGATGCCAATCCCGACGTGGTGCTATGCCACCGAGGTCTAGGTGATCGAGCTAAGCAGGCCATGCCAGATACACCGGTTGTGGTATTTGACATGTTCCTCGGTGATCCAAGAATCCAAGGTGTTGTAGATGCCATAT
>NZ_JBASXC010000102.1:0-1711 GCF_049276775.1 Rhodoluna sp. | reverse complement strand
TGGTTGCTTATACGCCGGGAACCGCTTTTTATGGCGATGGCCAGGGTAAGAACAAACTTCGGATCTGCTATTCCTTCCCGGAACCCGAACGCATAGATTTAGGCATAAAGCGTCTTAGCAACGTCATCAACTTACAAATCGAGCTTCAACAAACCTTCGGGAAGGGCTAGGCCATGATTCCAAAGTCGAAAATGGCGGGCAAGCTAAAGATCGTGGTTTTGGCTGGGGGGATCTCCCACGAGCGAGATATCTCTTTGAAGTCGGGCCGCCGCGTTGCAGATGCCCTCATCGAAAAAGGTGCCCGTGTTGTTATGCGGGAGCCCGATCAAGATTTATTGGAAAACCTGAGGAAAGATAAGCCGGATGTTATCTGGCCGGTGCTTCACGGCGCGAGCGGTGAAGACGGCGCGCTCCGGGACATCCTTGCCCTAACCGGGATTCCCTTTGTTGGAGCGAAAGCCGACTCAGCCAAGCTTGCCTGGGACAAATCGATTGCCAAGATTTTAGTTTCCAGAAGTGGAGTCCAAACCCCGGCCTCGATAACTCTGCCCCGTGAAACATTCAAGGAACTCGACGCCGAGTCTGTTCTAAAACTTGTGACCAAGTCCCTGGCTCTGCCCGTTGTTGTGAAGCCGGCAAGGTCGGGCTCTGCTCAGGGGGTCACGATTGTCAAAAAGCAAGACCAGCTGAACCAGGCCATGATCGACGCCTACGTCTACTGCGATGTGGCGGTGATCGAGGACTTTATCGAAGGAACCGAACTTGCCATCGGAGTGATTGATTTGGGGGCCGGACCGATTGCACTTCCAGCCGTCGAGATTGAACCTCGCTCAGGGCACTTCGGATTCGAGGAAAGGTATGTAGCGGGAGAGACCGACTATTTTGTTCCAGCAAGATTGTCAAAGTCAGTGTCGGCAAAAGCAGCCAAGTTAGCAATTGATGCGCACGAAGCCCTGGGTCTTCGTCACATCTCAAGGATCGACATAATCGTCGACGCCAAGGGGGTCCCCTGGTTTTTGGAGGCGAATGTTTTGCCCGGTCTTACCGAGACTTCTTTGTTGCCGCAGGCAATTCTCGCCGAGGGCTCAACTCTGGGTGATGTTTATTACTCGCTGGCTCAAGCTGCCCTTCGAGGTCGCGGCTAGTTTTCTTTTTTGTAACCGATTTCCCCAAGGATTCGGTTCAGATCAGCAACTGTTCCAAACTCAATTATTAGCTGGCCTTTTTTGCGGCCAATTTGAATCTTCACTTTGGTGTTCAACTGATCTCCAAGACCATCAGCCATTTCCTTTAAGAGATCTTGCTTAGTGCCCTGCTTGATCTTGGGCTTCTTGGCCTCCGGCTTATCAAAACCAACTAGCTCTTCCAAAGAGCGAACCGATAAACCCTCGTTGATGGTTTTGGTTGCGAAGTATTCCATGCGCGATGCATCTGTTGCTCCAAGAATTGCTCTTGCGTGACCGGCCGATAAAACTCCGGCTGCAACTTGACGCTGCACGCTTGAAGGAAGTTTCAAAAGCCTAAGTGTGTTGGTGATCTGCGGACGTGATCTTCCGATGCGATCGGCAAGTTGTTCTTGGGTGATTCCAAAATCCTCGAGCAGCTGTGCGTAGGCACTCGCCTCTTCGAGCGGATTTAAATCACTGCGGTGCAAGTTTTCAAGCAGAGCATCGCGCAGCATGTTTTGATCTTCTGTTTCACGTATGACGGC
>NZ_JBASXC010000101.1:0-3686 GCF_049276775.1 Rhodoluna sp. | reverse complement strand
GCCAAGATCGCAGAAGCAGGTGACAAGCTTGCCGCCCTAATGGTGACCTACCCGTCCACTCACGGTGTTTACGAAGAGGCCATCTCTGATATTTGTGAACTGGTTCACCAGGCCGGGGGTCAGGTCTACATCGACGGCGCAAACACCAACGCGGTCGTTGGCTACGCCAAGTTCGGTCTTTTGGGTGGCGATGTTTCCCACTTGAACCTTCACAAAACTTTCTGCATCCCTCACGGTGGTGGAGGACCTGGAGTAGGTCCAGTTGCGGCAAGAGCTCACCTTGCTCCTTTCCTACCTGGACACTCACTCGCGCAGATTGAACTTCCTAACTTCGGGCCAATCTCTGGAGCTCCATTTGGTTCGGCATCGATTCTCCCGATTTCTTGGGCATACATCCGCATGATGGGAAATCAGAGCTTGAGAGATGCAACTTCCGTTGCCGTTCTATCCGCAAACTACATCGCCAAGAAACTCAAAGACCACTTCCCGCTTTTATATACCGGCAACCAAGGACTCATTGCCCACGAATGCATCATCGACATTCGAGGTATGACCAAAGACACCGGTGTATCGGTCGATGACATCGCTAAGCGATTAATCGACTACGGATTCCACGCTCCAACCATGAGCTTTCCAGTTTCTGGAACCCTGATGATCGAACCAACCGAGTCTGAGCCGAAGGGCGAGATTGATCGCTTTATTTCCGCGATGATCGCAATCAAGGGAGAAATTAACCAGCTTGGAAACGGCGAATGGACCGCAGAAGATAACCCGCTACGCCAAGCCCCCCACACCGCAAGGATCTTGGCCGAGGACTGGGACCACCCTTACTCGAGAAAACTGGCTGTTTTCCCGGTCGCCGGTCAACACCAAGGCAAGTTCTGGCCAAAGGTTAGGCGTGTGGACTCGGTGCATGGAGATCGGAACCTGATTTGCTCTTGCCCACCGATTGAGGCATTCGCCTAAACAGTCTTAGGGCTTTTTTGTAAACAGAAGATTTACAAGTGCAAGTGCAAGTGCTGCACCCAGTATCTGTGAACCGATAAACCCTGCAACCGAAGCTGGAGCAATACCCGCGAAGCTGTCACTGAAGATTCTTCCGATTGTGACGGCAGGGTTTGCAAAAGACGTCGAGGAAGTAAAGAAGTAGCCAGCACCAATTACCGCAGGCACCGCAAGGGATATGACTTCCGCCCTTTTTGTTTGGAGCAGGGCCAGAATCACAAACAGCAGTAATAGGGTCGCAACAACCTCTCCTATTCCAGTTCCGATTTCAAAGCGTTGTTTTGAAGAAATCTGAAAAAACTGCTGCCCGAACATCGCATGTGTCAGCACCGCTCCAAGGATTGCCCCTGCAATTTGTGAAATGGCATAGGGAAGTATCTGCTTTGGAGGAAATTGCTTTGTGGCAGCAAGGGCTATTGTCACAAGCGGATTAAAGTGAGCGCCTGAAACTGGCCCCAGCGTAAGAATAAGAATTCCTAGAATGAAGACTGTTGCTAGTGCATTCACTAGAAGAACTACAAGGGTGTCATCGGAGAGATTGGTTCCCATAATGCCGGATCCAATAACTGTTGCAACCAGAATTGCGGTTCCTAGAAGCTCGGCAAGCATCCCTCGAAAGTTCAATTTGCCAACTCCTAGACCATGATTTGCTTCAGTCTAGATTCTTTGCTGTTCTGCGGTCGATCAGTTGGGCCTTCGCCAAGGTGAATTCTTGGCAAACACTAAATTAGCTAACTAGCTGCTGCGCTAGAAGCTCCTTCACCCGCGGAACAACCCGGCTTCCAAGAAGCTCAATAGATTTCATCAGCTTGGAGTGTGGCATTGGGCCGGTTGAATATTTCAAATCGAATCTTTGAGCGCCTACAGCGCTAATGGCGTAAGCCATCTTCTTGGCAACTGTTTCAGGCGATCCAACATACAAACTTCCGTTTTGAACTTCGTCCAGGTAGTGACCCTTGGTCATCGGTCCCCAGCCGCGTTCTTGGCCGATTCGACCAAAACTTGCCTGGTAGCTAGGCCAAAGTTCCTCGATGGCCTGCTCATCGGTTTCTGCTATGTGACCTGGTGAGTGAATTGAAATCGGGCGAAGCTCGTGGCCGAATTTCTGCATCGAGTCGCGGTAGAGCTTGGAGTATGGAGCGAACCTCGCCGGGTCTCCCCCGATGATTGCAAGAGCAAGGGCAGCATCGAGTCTCGCCGCGCGAATCACGCTATCTGGTGAACCGCCGACTCCAACACGAAGTGGGATGCGACCGGATTCGGTCTTCGGGTAGACCTCTTGATTCTGAAGCGGTGCGCGAACGGTCCCCGACCAAGTCACAGGTTTTTCTTTTAGAAGCTGTACCAATAACTCAAGCTTTTGCTCGAACAAGTCGCCGTAGTCGGCAAGCTCTAGGCCAAAAAGCGGGAAAGACTCGATGAATGAACCACGTCCCGCAGTTATCTCAGCGCGGCCGTTGGAGAGAGCATCAACGGTTGCAAAAGCTTGGTAAACCCGAACCGGATCCTCGGAGGACAAGACGGTGACTCCGGATCCAAGTTTTATGCGACTGGTCTGGGTTGCGATTCCAGCCAGAACGGTGTCCGGGGAGGTGATTGCAAAATCATCCCGGTGGTGCTCGCCTACATTGAAACTGTCTAGGCCCACGGCCTCGGCTTGAATCGCCTCGGCAACCACGTTTCTCAGCACCTGGCCAGCGGTTTCGGGTGTGCCGTCATCTTTTAGGGTCATGTCCCCAAAGGTGTCCAAGCCAAACTTGATATCCAATTAGTCCGCTTTCTCTAGAAACTAGGTGGTCTGTATCGACAACAACAACTGACGGTCATTTCTTCCCCGCTACCTGGTAAGGATGCCCCAGACTACCTGAATAGCCTTCATGGTGTCTTTCGGGGTTTCCTCCTGGGCTAGGTGGCCAGATTGTGGAATTACAAAAAGCACAGAGTTCTCAATCATGCTTGCGAGCGCCTCGGTGTCTTTGGTGGCAACCACGGTGTCTGTATCTCCGGTGATCAAAAGAGTTGGAATGGTGATTTCATCAAGTCGATCCCTAACATCAAACGGTCTTGGTGCACGGTTGAACTCCCAGAAGCCTTCTTCCCAACCAATAACACTGAGGGGTTCGCGATAGCCAGCTTTTACATCCTCAGTAATTAGGTCCTTGTTATACCAAGACTCATCCAGTAGGTCCATGCCACTTGAGGCAATTGATGAAACTAGCAGCGGGCCCAGGTGGTCTAGCTGAGGGATGCTGTAGATCCAGTTCAGCCAAGAAGGTGTTCCGCCGTTAGACAAGATTGCGGGCGAGATCAAGATCAGCCCCTTGATTGCGTCTTTGTTATCAACGACATACTGGGCTGCCAGTGTTCCTCCGGCCGAGTGCCCAACCAAGATCACATCCCGGCCGCTCGCGAAGCGCTCAATCAGCTCATCAAGGATTAGATCTTGGCCAATTGACCCGTAGGGGTTCTCACCTTCCCAAGAGGTTGGCCTTTCGGTGAGGCCAAACCCAGGGCGGTCATAGGCGATTACGTCACCAAGCTCAGATAGCGGCTTGGTCACCTCTCTATAGGAGAAGGTATTGGCGCCAAAGCCATGCATCAAGAAGATAACCGGCGGATTTGAGCAATCCTTGCCCTCTTGGCAGACAAAATCTGTTTTCTCATAGAAGACCTCTATGCCC
>NZ_JBASXC010000100.1:0-3848 GCF_049276775.1 Rhodoluna sp. | reverse complement strand
AGCCTGCGCTGATACTTCCCAGCCGACGTCGGTGACTTTTGATTCACGCATTCTGGCGATCAAGGCATGTGACTCTGGAGCCTCCGGCGAAGTGAGTCTTGAAATTATGATGTCATCTGCAAGGTGTCGCTCAACGCTTGAGCTCATACCGGGAACAGCACCAAGCTGCCTAAAAATAGCAGACAAAAAATGAACCGTTGAGGTCTTCCCGTTGGTTCCCGTCACTCCATACATAACAGGCATGTCGGATGACTGATTGCCGTAAACAAACCTCGCTGCTTCACCGAGGCGAAGTCTTGGTTGTTCAACAACAATCAAGGGCAGGTCGGCTCTCTCGAGAATTTCAAGGCCCGCGCTATCGGTTGCGACGGCAACCGCACCGAGGCTAATGGCCTGCTGAACAAAATTTGCGCCGTGGGTTTTCAACCCTGGCATAGCAAAAAAGATGTCTCCTGAGCGAACGTCGCCTGTGTTCATAGAAACACCGGTGAGTAAGACATCCTCCGAAGTTTCAGAAATTTCAACCCCGAGTTCTGCAGCGAGCTCACTTAGTCTGACCTGATTTGGTTTATCAGGCCTGAGGATTGGGGGAATCGATTGCTCTACCAACTATTTCCATTCAGTTGGAAGATCCGGGGATTTACCGGTGGAGGGCGGCACTCTATTTGCGAGAAGGACCTGAGACAAAATCTTTTGATAACCAGCTGCTGCTGCCATGGAGTTTGTCCAAACCTTCGTCGGCTTATAGATCATCACTCCCATTGCGTACTTGGGATTGTCAACCGGAGCCATTCCATAAAAAGAGGCAGCGTAGTAGCGGCCATAGCCACTTCCTTCTTTAATCTCGGCTGTTCCGGTTTTCCCTGCGGAGCGGTAGCCCGGCACTGCGGTGGTTTGTCCGATACCACCCTGCTCAACAACTTTTTCCAGCATGTGCATCACGTCATTCGCAGTTGAGGCTGAAACTACTTGAGTCGCATTTTGCTTAGGGATTCCAGTTAGGTTTCCATCGCTGTCTTGGCAACCGGCGACAAGTACCGGATTAAGCCTTACCCCCTCATTTGCAAGTGTTTGGTAGGCAGATGCCATTTGGACTGGTGATACCGAAAGAGCTTGGCCGAACATGGTAGTGAAGTTTGTTACCCCATCCCAGTCTTTATAGTGATTTAGAACTCCCCTGGTCTCACCCTCGAAGCCAACTGCGGTGGTTTTTCCAAAACCGAAGCGCTCCATAAACTCGTACCTGGTCTTGGCTGGAATATTCTCGGCGATTTTGATTGTTCCGGTGTTGGAAGAAAAACGTAATACACCGGTGAGAGTCCACTTCTCCGTGGGATGACCAAAACTGTCGGAGATGGTGTGATCAAAAACTCGAAGCGAGTAAGGCGCACGAACCTGCGTGGCAACGGTAGCAAACCCAGTTTCAATTGCAGTTGCCGCCGTTATTGCCTTCATCGTGGATCCAGGCTCAAAGGCGTATTGAAACACTCTCGCGCCGCGCTCTTCAGGATTTGATTTTCCCGGATCGTTAGGGTCCACGCTCGGGGCCTCTGCCGCTAGAACAATTCGTCCGGTCTTTACTTCAATCACTACCGCGGTCGCCCAATCAGCATCTAGTCTTTTTACTTCGCTGGCAAGAACTTGTTGGGCCTGGTACTGAAGGTCCGCATCAATTGTCAAAACAACATTTCGCCCGGGCTTAGCTTCTTGAAGCACGACCGTGCTGGCTGGAATCTTAATTCCATCTACGCCCTTTTCAAAACTTTCTTTACCGTCAACTCCCGCAAGACAAGCATTGAACTGCCGCTCGATGCCAGCTAGTGCATCACCGTCAGTTCCAACGAAGCCGATTAGATTTCCAGCTACTGCTCCATTTGGATAGAGGCGATTCCGGTGAGCATCAGAGAATATCCACGGGATACCTAGTTCAACAATTTGGCGATGAGTCTCGGCATCGACTCGCTTTTTCAAGTTCACATAGTGAGAGGTACCTATCAACTTTGGAAACAGCTCGCCAACATCTACTTCCAGAATTCGCGCAAGCTCGGTAGCTACCGACTCAACGCTCTCCACCTGCGTGATGCCATCGATTCTTCGCTCGACCGGTCTAACAATTGCAGGAGCTGCGTTGATGTCGTAGCGATAAACGGTGGTCGCCAGCACTTTGCCGTTGGCATCGACGATATCTCCACGAACCGCAGGGACTATCCTCGTGACCTCCCGCTTCTCCAGCGAGATTGCTTTAATTGATTCGGCACGGACGATTTGAAAATCAACGAGTCTGATGGCGAACACGGCGACCAAAATTACGGAGATGGTGATCAGAAGTCTTACTCTTCTAGCGCTGACCGGCCCCGCGTGATTCATGCTCGAATACCTTTCGCGGATTACCTTGTCGGTGATGCTGGAATGGAGCTCAAAGTTCCCTCAGCTACTTCAGAAAGTTGCCGTGGCTGCTCCGTGCTCGCCGGGGCCGCATCTTGTTCGGCCGGAGCCTCCTTAATCATGCTGGAGTTAGCAACCAAATTGCGGGATTGACTGCTTGAGCCAAGAGCTGGTTTTGGCTTACCAAATACCTTCTGGTCATCGAGTCGAAGAAATACCGGATTCGAGTTTGAGACCATTCCAAGCTTGCTGGCTGTGTTCAAGAGGTTTTGCTGTGAGGAAAGTGAGGCTACTTCCTCGGAAAGTATTTGTGATGTAGTGTCAAGCTCTCGCTTCTCGCGCTTTAGGTCTGATAGTTCATACACCGCCTGAGAGGTAGCGATGGTGAGGAAGAGGTGTAGTAGCGAGATGGCCAAAAACCCCATCACAACTATCATCACCAGTGGTCCCCTAGCCCTGGTTTGCGCAAACGCTCTCATGCAACTTTCCTTATCTTTTCTGCAGCCCGAAGTCGCACCGATGCGGACCTCGGATTACTTGCAATTTCCTCGAGACTGGCCTTTTCGGCGCCCTTGACGACAAGTTTTAGAACCGGAGCGTGCTCCGGAAGTTCAAATGGAAGCTCCACGGGAGCCGAAGAACTAGCGGCTTTTACGATTGCCTGCTTCACAATCCGGTCTTCCAGTGAGTGATAGGACAAAACCAATAGTCGACCGCCAATAGCTAGCGCATCAATAGCGGCTGGAACAGCCCGCTCAAGAATTTCTAGCTCTTCATTGACGGCAATTCTCAAGGCCTGGAAAACTCGCTTTGCCGGGTGACCCGAGGATTTACCTGGGATAAAGGGCACCACGTCGCTCACAATCGAGGCCAGCTGCTTGCTCGAAACAATTGGGCTCAACTTTCTTCTGGCAACCAGCTCGGCGGCAATCTTTGAGGAAAAGCGTTCCTCCCCGTACTCTTTGAAGATCCTGGCTAGCTCAGCTTCGGTCGCGGTGGCAACCAGGCTCGCCGCGCTATTGCCTGAATCAACGTCCATTCGCATGTCCAGTGGAGCGTCAAAGCTGTAGGCAAACCCTCGGTCTTTGCTGTCAATTTGCATTGAGCTAACGCCCAAGTCCATCAAGATTGCGTCTGCTTCGGCCTCGCCGTTTTCTTGAAGGGCTACATCGAGTTGATCGTAGGTACCGTAGAAAAACTTTGCCCTATCGCCAAATTCAGAAAGGCGATTTCTGGCGATGGCCAGAGCGCTCAGGTCCCGATCGATTCCGATAAGAGTCAGGTTTTCAAAGGCCCGCAAAAAAGCCTCGGAGTGTCCTCCGAGGCCTAGGGTGCAGTCAACTAAGACGGCGGATTCCTTGGAAAGCGCGGGAGCCAATAGCTCTAGGGTGCGAGAGAGCATAACTGGTTCGTGTAGGAAGTCTTGGTTGGTAGTCATCATGAGGTGTAAGTAGGTCCCAAGG
>NZ_JBASXC010000099.1:0-2890 GCF_049276775.1 Rhodoluna sp. | reverse complement strand
TCACAGTGGTGGCCGTTTTCGAGGGCTACGTAACCGCGGCAGGGGACGACCACAGCGACCGTCTAATTCTTCGTTATTACGAGTTCTTAATTCCGCAATTTATAGTGATGGGGCTTTTGCTCCCTAGGTTTACTGACTCCAAGCTTCTGTGGAGAATTGCGCAAGGGTCATTAATCGTCGGGGCTGCACTGTTTTTCAGCATCTTCTATCCTTTGAATTTTAATCAGCAATATGCGGATTCCTCCTCTATGCCAGGCCTACACGCTAGCGGTGGTCTATTTATAGCCATCGCCGTTGCCCTAAGTGCAGCGATTCTTTATTGGGTGTTCACCCCCGACGAAGGAAACATACTTATTGGACGAATCATTATTCCCTTATTCATGGTTTCCTCATTGGTGCTTTCTCAAAACAATCTCATAGCGATAAACGGAACTCCCGCGTTCTTTGATCAGGCAGGCTGGGACTCTAGAACTTACCTTCAGGATGTTCCCGGAGATGAAATATTAGTTGTTGGTCAAGTTCGCACTCAGGTCTTCACGGTCAAATTCTGGATCGACGAACCTTACATCCGCGACCTACTTCTCGGGGAAGGGTACTCACTCGTGGAGTCGGACATCACGGACGCTGGATACGTAGTAATTCTTGGTAACTTCGGAATTGACTTTGCTCACGAGCTAGTCACCGAGGGCGAGGGTTACCGCCTAGTAAAGGTCGTTAGGTAGGAATGCTCGACGCGAGTTGGCTACTTCTCAATGGAACCCTTTTATTTGAAGTAATCGGAACACTAGCTTTTGCTCTGTCTGGATTGATCGAAGCCGCCAGAAAAAAACTTGATCTAGTTGGTATGGCCATGGTGTCTGCACTCGCCGCTTTTGGAGGCGGAACCCTTAGAGATATTCTCTTGGATCGCAGGCCTTTTTTCTGGGTCGAGAATGAAATTTGGGTTTGGATAATTCTTTTGATCTGCATAGCTGCTCTTCTGTTCATGAGGTCCCAACACCTTGAACCAACTGCTCGGGCGATGCAGTGGCCGGATGCAATTGGTCTCGGCGCTTTCACCGCCGGTGGAACTCAACTCGCGCTAAACGCTGGAGTTCCAGCAATCATTGCCGTAATCATGGGTGTGCTAACCGCAATCTTTGGAGGCGTTCTTCGAGACGTCGTAGTAAACGAAATTCCAAAGGCCTTCAGCGATCACATTCCCTACTCGGTCATTGCATTTACTGGAGCCTGGGTGGTTGTGGGGCTAAACCTCATCGGGGCCGAGGCTTTCGTCGCGGTTGCAGTTGCCGCAGTGTTTACCATTTCACTGCGAGTGCTCGCACTTCTTCTTGGTTGGCGACTTCCAACCTGGAAGGTTTAGCTGCAAACTAATTTTCGAAGTAGTTGTCTTCGAGCTTGCATTGCCTAGATCCGCCCGGTAGTCGATGCCGATTTTTTGCAACCCAGCGATAAACCACATCGGCCAAGAATGATGTCGGTGGAGTCTTGATTAGCCATCCCAGAGCTTTGTAAAAGAGGTTTCGCTGCATAGTCAAAATCTGACCGGCAGCGAGGTGGCCACCTTTTGGCTTTGTTGAACCCGAGCCTTGATCTACCAGCCAGATTTGGGTCCTGACCTGATCAATCGTCAGGCCAAATTTAGTCGGGTCAATTTTTTGAAAGGCTACGTATTTTGGGAAAGTCTTGAGCTGACGAATGCCAAATTCAAGACTCAGCTGGCAAAACTTACAGTCGCCGTCATAAATAAGTACCTGATTTACGCTCACATTACGAGCCTAAACCCCAATAATGTGGGCTAATCCGTCTTCACTTGGCTTATGTAGCTAAACTTGAACCTAGGCCTCATGGGAAGCAAATTTCATTGGCTCCAGACAGGCACAATCAATCACCGATTGAATCAAAGGCGCTTTGACGCGCAAATCTAAAGGAAGTTTTTTATGACTCTGGCAATCAGAGATGACCTCAGAAACGTTGCAATAGTGGCCCACGTAGACCACGGAAAAACCACTTTGGTTGATGCAATGCTTCGACAGACCGGCTCCTTCGGTGAGCACTCCAACATGGGGGAGCGCCTGATGGACTCCGGTGACTTGGAAAAGGAAAAAGGGATCACAATCCTTGCCAAGAACACCGCGATTGCTTATTCCGGTCAAGCAGCCGATGGCAAGACCATAACAATCAATGTGATTGATACCCCTGGCCACGCCGACTTTGGTGGTGAGGTTGAGCGCGGTCTTTCAATGGTTGATGGCGTTGTCCTCCTTGTTGACGCCAGCGAAGGCCCACTTCCTCAAACTCGTTTCGTGCTTCGTAAAGCCATGGAGGCAAACCTTCCAGTAATTTTGCTCGTAAACAAGACTGACCGCCCGGACGCGCGTATCGACGAGGTGGTCGAGGAAACTCACGACCTTCTTTTGGGTCTTGCGAGCGATCTTTCTGACGACGTTCCCGAGTTAGACGTGGACGCAATTTTGAACCTCCCGATTATTTATGCATCGGGCAGAGCCGGATCGGCATCGCTAACCAAGCCAGACAACGGTTCTCTTCCTGACAATCCAGATTTAGAGCCGCTTTTTGCTGCAATCTTGAAATATATTCCTGCGCCAAAATATGACGCCGATGCACCTCTTCAGGCTCACGTCACCAACTTGGACGCATCCCCATTTCTTGGAAGACTTGCCTTGCTGAGAGTTTTCAACGGAACCATAAAAAAGGGTCAGATGGTCGCATGGGTTAGACAAAACGGTGAAACGCAAAACGTGAAAATCACGGAGCTACTAATAACCAAGGCCCTTGATCGTTTTCCAACCGATGAGGCCGGCCCGGGTGACATTGTTGCGGTTGCCGGGATTGAGGAAATCACCATCGGTGAAACCTTGGCCGACCC
>NZ_JBASXC010000098.1:0-23098 GCF_049276775.1 Rhodoluna sp. | reverse complement strand
TACTAAACTCAAGAGAGTTGTCTACCCGATCAACACCTGGAGAATTCGCCTAGTGGCCTATGGCGCACGCTTGGAAAGCGTGTTGGGTGAAAGCCCTCGGGGGTTCGAATCCCCCATTCTCCGCCAGCAACTCCCTTGATTTAGAGCCTTCGCAGGTACTTCTGAGAGGGAATTTCGCCTAGATAGGGAATTTCGCCTAGATTTGGTGCTTGTGCATTCACAATCAAATGCCAGGAGTCAAGACATGCAACGCAGTGACCTATTTCAACTATCCCGACTAAAACACACAAAACCCCTATTTGGGTTAGCCGTGGTTTCTGTTGCTGCAGCACTAGTGCTTGTGCCGTTCTGGATTTTTGACCCTAGAGATCTTGGTGGTGCATCGATTTGGGAAAAGCCACTCAAGTTCTTTTTATCAGCAGCAATCTTTGGGATCACCTACTCCTGGCTGAGTTCATTTATCCATAAGAGCTCGCGTAGGGTTGGTTTGGCAGGGTCGGTAATTGCAGTATCGCTTGCAATTGAGCTGATTCTGATTACTGCGGTAGCTGGGTTTGGCGAGACAAGTCATTTCAATGTCTCGTCGCCGCTGGCAATCACTATCTGGTCATTGATGGCAACTTTCATTTCAATGGTCTTGATCGCGACTGTGATTTTGAGCGTCTTAATAATTCGAGACAAATCTCAGGTTTTTGCAGTTCGATTGGGGCTTGGGCTGGGCAGCCTAAACACTGCTATAGGAATGGGCTTAGCTTTTCTTATGACCAGCCCCACTGCAAACCAGTTGGCAAACTTCCAAGGAATCGCTGGAGCTCACAGCGTTGGAACCAATGACGGCGGTCCGGGTCTTCCTTTTCTTGGTTGGAGCACAGTGGCGGGAGATCTCAGGGTCGGTCACTTCTTCGGGTTGCACTCAATTCAAGTTGCTGTAGCTTTGCTTGTTCTTTCCTATTTACTACCTGTGGCACTTCGAATTCCGACGTTACTCATTGGGAATTTCACTTATTTGGGATTTGTTGGAATTGTGACGTGGCAAGCACTCAGAGCTGAGCCATTCTCATCACCAGGATCACTAACAATCACAAGCCTGGTTGTCCTACTTGTAAGTGCCGTGCTTGTGTTAGGTTTCCTTGCAATCAACTCTCGAAGGTCTAAATCTAGGAACTTGGCGTAAAGAGATGGCGTAGAAAGCAATTTCTCAAACCCTAACCCCAGTATTTATGAGGGCAACAGAGCGGTACTGCGAATCAAGCATTCTCCGCCAAATTGCTGTTTTTACATTTTCTCCACGGGCTGCCGCAGGATAGTTCTAAGTTTTGCAGCAGGAGTTTTTCTCGGGTCACCAATGTATATTTCGTGGTGCTTCAGTCTTTCCTTCAAGCCGTTTTCAGGAAGCCATTGATCGTGAAGCCTCAATAGCGTGGGGGTCTCCTCATCGTAAGAACCGATGTGCATTATCTGGACACTCAGACCCTCACTAAGTGTTTCGAGTCTGAGCCTGTCAACTGTAATGTCTGGCTTCTTGGAGCTAACGGTGCTGACCGCCTCTTTGAATTCTTTTTTGCCCAGCCAGTCAGGCAACATAATCATCATTGTCCAAGACCACTTGTTTTTGCGTCTTGATCTAAAGTCATCAAAGTCATCAGACCACCAGAGCCCTTCCAGGGGAGGAACTACGTAATCTTTTCCAAGTTCATTCTTGCTTCGAAATTTCAGGGTGTAAGAAACCGAGAACAAAGCCTCGACAGCTTCTTGGTACTCAATGACTTTGTTTGGGTCCCCTTGCCCGTCTACCATTAGGTACTGGAGCTTGGGAACCTTAACCAAGCTGAAGGAACCCGCTTTCGGGTTGTAAAGCTCTTTGAGTTCTTTTTTGAAGTCAACTTTCACACTGCAACGCTACAAGAAACCAACGAACTAAGCGACTTTTGGGGAGAAAGGTGAATCACGCCGAAGGGCTTGCCTCTTTTGGCGATGCTCCGTACCTGTTATCGCCCTTGTTTGAATCCTCAACCGTAAACACCAAAAGCACAATCGCTCCAGCCAGTGGAACAAGGCCAATAAGTGCCCACCAACCGCTTCGGTTGGTGTCGTGAAGGCGTCTGATTAGAACAGCAATCGCGGGAACTATTGTGACGAGAATCCAGATCAGTCCAACAATTCCGCCACCGCCGTTAGCTATGAAGCGGTCAACGTCACCATCCATTAGGGCCAAGTCAATTGGTGCTGCTGCCAGATTGGTTAGAACCAAGAAAAGTTGAATAAACCAATACTCGGACCTTCGAGCACGACCCTTGAAGTTTGTGTAGTTAGACCAAAAAGCCTTCAGTGCTGTTCCAAAATTCATTTTGGAATCCTCTCTTTTTTAAGGCTATAGAGCTTTGAGAATGTCGTTGACCTTATCCTTGGCATCACCAAACAGCATCTTGGCATTTGACTTATAGAACAGTGGGTTTGCTACCCCGGCGTAACCAGAAGCCATCGATCTCTTAAAGACAATCACGTTCTCAGCTTCCCAGACCTTCAGTACCGGCATGCCGGCAATCGGGCTTGATGGATTCTCTGTTGCTGCCGGGTTCACGGTGTCGTTAGCTCCAATAACCAAAACAACATTTGTGCCAGCAAGGTCCTCATTTATCTCATCCATTTCTAGAACGATGTCGTAGGGAACCTTGGCTTCTGCAAGAAGTACGTTCATGTGTCCTGGAAGTCTTCCTGCAACCGGGTGAATACCGAAGCGAACCTCAACACCCTTCTCGCGCAACTTCTTGGCAAGTTCAGCAACCGGGTACTGAGCCTGCGCTACGGCCATGCCATAGCCCGGTGTTATAACTACCGACTTGGCTTCCGATAGCAACTGCGCCACTGCCGTTGCATCTATCTCGGTGTGCTCTCCGACTTCTTCTTCGGTTGTCGATGGTGCTTCGATTCCATAGCCTCCGAAGATAACCGAGATAAAGCTTCGGTTCATCGCACGGCACATGATGTATGAAAGGTACGCACCCGATGAACCAACCAGGGCACCGGTGACAATCAGCAAGTCGTTGCTTAGCAAGAATCCGGTTGCCGCAGCTGCCCAGCCCGAGTAGCTATTGAGCATTGAAACAACCACCGGCATATCTCCGCCACCGATAGAAGCAACCAGGTGCCATCCAAGAGCAAGCGCCAAGACGGTGACTGCAATAAGTAGTCCAAGTTCCGGGGTGATTACGTAGGCCACAGTAAGAACAACAAAAACAATAAGTGCCGAAAGGTTCAGCAGGTTTCTACCCGGAAGAATCAGTGGCTTGGAAGACATCTTTGCCGAGAGTTTCAAATAGGCAACTATCGATCCGGTGAAGGTGATGGCGCCAATGAAGACACCGATAAATACCTCGGTGCTGTGGACGGCTGCAAGAGTTGGAGTTAGCTCCTTGGCGTGCAGCGCTCCATTCCAACCAACCAGAACAGCGGTTAGACCCACAAAGCTGTGAAACAGTGCAATGAGTTCTGGGATGCCGGTCATGGCGATGACTTTCGCTCGCCACAGACCGATGATTGCACCAATGATTAGAGCGGCAACCAGTAGGCCGGCACCAAGCATTGTGGACTGCGTCCACTCACTCGAGAGGGTCAGCCAAACAGTTGCCGTCATGGCGATAGCCATTCCGGCAATTCCGTATCGAATACCGGTTCTTCCGGTCTCGTGCTTGCTAAGGCCTGCAAGGCTCATGATGAACAAGAGGGCGGCAGCAACATAGGCTGCGTTAGCAACGGCTTGAGCGGTCATTAGTTATCTCCCCTCGTGAACATCTTGAGCATTCGAGAGGTGACTGCAAAACCACCAAAGACGTTGATGCTTGCAAGTAATACTCCAAAGAAGGCAATGATCTGAACCAACAAGATGGTATCGGTGACCTGCAAGATCGCCGCCACCACAACAATTCCCGAGATGGCGTTGGTCACAGACATAAGAGGTGTGTGAAGGGCGTGGTGAACTTTACCAATAACGTAGAACCCAACTACCACAGAGAGCATCAATACCAAGAAATGCTGCGGCAGTGGAGCAGGCGCTAGGGAAACAACTCCAAACAGTGCGGCTAGGCCAACGGCGATCAGTCCACCCTTGGTCTTTCCAGACATCTTCCTTTTCTCCGGCATCGCAACGGGCTCTGCCTTGGCAACCGGAGCCGCCGAGACCTGGACCGGCGGTGGCGGCCAGGTGGTTTCACCGTCTTTGACAACTGTGACCGAGCGCATGATTACGTCCTCGAAGTCGATGACGGTTTTGCCATCCTTGGCTGGGGTTAGAAGCTTCAGCAAGTTCACAAGGTTCGTGCCGTAAAGCTGTGAGGACTGTGCCGGCAGGCGTGAGGGAAGGTCGGTGTATCCCAAGATGGTGACACCGTTTTTGGTGACAACTTTTTCTCCGGCAACAGATCCTGCAACATTTCCACCCTGGGCTGCCGCCATGTCGACGATGACGCTTCCTGGCTTCATTAGAGCAACATCTTCTGCTGTGATCAGCTTTGGAGCAGGTCTTCCTGGAATCAAAGCGGTCGTAATAATGATGTCAACATCGGCTGCCTGCTCGGAATACATCTCCGCAGCTCTTTGCTCGTAGGCCTTGCTAGTTTCCTTAGCGTAGCCATCGCTTGATTCCATCTTCTCTTCAACTTCAACTGCCAGGTACTCGCCACCAATTGATTTAACCTGATCCGCAACCTCTGGTCTTGGGTCGGTGGCACGAACGATCGCACCGAGGCTCGAAGCTGAACCAATTGCTGCAAGACCTGCAACACCGGCACCGGCAACCAAAACTTTTGCAGGGGCAACTTTTCCAGCTGCTGTGACCTGACCCGTGAAGAAGCGACCGAATTCGTGAGCTGCTTCAACAACCGCCCGGTATCCTGCGATGTTGGCCATCGAGGAAAGCACGTCCATCGACTGCGCACGAGAAATTCTTGGGACTGCGTCCATCGCCAGTGCTGTGACGCCCTGGGCGGCAAGGGCTGCAAGCAGTTCAGGCTTTAGGGCTGGGCTTAGAACTCCAACCAGGATTGCGCTTTTTTTGAGCTTCTTGATTTCAGAATCTGCTGGTGCGCTAACGGTTAGAACAATGTCTGCACCCCAGGCCTCAGAAGCTGAGCCGATCTTGGCTCCAGCTGCTTCATAGGCTGAGTCCGGGAAAGATGCCTTGGCTCCCGCGCCTTTTTCAACTAGGACTTCATAACCTAAGGACTTTATTACCTTGACAGTTTCGGGGGTTGCCGCAACGCGAGATTCGCCTTGCTGCTCTAGGACTACACCGATTAGCGCCACGCTACTCCTTTATTAGATACCTTTTCAACTGGAATCTAGGTCTCTAGATTCCCTAAACGTTACCGCTATCTTTTGGATGTTTGCGATTGGGCAAGACTGAACCAGCTCGAGTTGCACTTATCTGGATGGTGCCAAATACCTACCCTTTTATTGAGGTTGGAGCTAACGCTACAACTTATCTCCCCATTGGGACAAATGCCCCTCAGTTTTCGGGGCCTAGCCTACGGGGCCTGAGTCACCTGATTGACCCATCTGGTCCATCATGGCCTTCAGGGTCTCATCGGCACTTGTCACAATCTCGTAGGTTCGCTTGATTAGCTCCTCGGCTGACTGCGAACCGAGTAGGTCCATCTGATCGAGCTGCCCCACCGGCAACACCCCGGCCAACTGCCAGCAGGCCTCCATCGGGTCATCGCTTAGCTCAACATCGGATGAGTACTGAAGGTCTCCAAACTCGCTTGCGAACGCAAGCAGTTGCCTCACTTTTGTTTCCAGGTGAACCCTAGAGGGCATAAGGGTGTCATCCCAAATCAGATCTGGAAGAAAATCGATATCGGCAATCGGGTACGGATCATCTGGCAACCAAGCGTTTACTCGAAAGCGCCTTGAGCCAACCGATTCCAAACCGTAGTAGTCCTCCGAGGTTCCGATATCGGTCACCGAGGCAATTGTTCCGAGGTCCATGCGCTTTTCGCCGCCGCCAACTTCTTGACCTCGTTCAATTAACACAACTCCGAACTCAGGAGTTTCTTCGGCGACTAGATCGCCCAGAAGTTTCAGATACCTGGGCTCAAAGATTCGAAGGGGAAGTGGCATCGCTGGCATCAAAACAGATCCGAGCGGAAACATTGGCATTACTGGCATGAGTGAAATCGAATCGTCATTTTCCTATTACTAACTAATCTTTAGGGCCAAAACAAACTGCCCACCACCGGAACTCACCTGAGTTTCAAAAGAGAGCTCCGGGGCGAGTCTTGAAAGTCGATCGAGTAACCATTCGGAGGCTTCGTTAGCTTCTTGCTCCCCCGGGCATCGAGCGATGATTTCCCTGCCTCCTTTTTTGCGAAGGCGCTCTACGGTTTCAAAGATGGGCGATGGATCAACAACAAAGACATCCTTGGACCATGGGACCACGGGGGCTATCTTGCCCTTCATTGTGTTGCACTGCCTGTGAGCTATGCGCTCAACTGCAGCTGCACCTTTTTTGACCCTGGTTGCAGCGAAGCTGTCAACACTGGGTCCAAGATCTGAATTCACTGATGCGTCTTGATCAACGGCTTTGTCGCAGAGCCAACAAATCCAGTTGTCTTTGTCTCCGACTGCAGTTAGATCGCTCATAAGTCAAAGGGTACGGCAAGAAGTGGTTTGGGAAATTACTTAAGTGCTAGCGAAGAAACAGCATTCCGTTTCTTTCAACGACTGCAAAGTTTCTAAGCGGTCTTCCAGCAGGACCGGAGATGACATCACCGTCGGATGTTGAGAACCTGGAATCGTGACAGGTGCAAATAATCGCCTCTTCGGTAGCGCGGCTCACTTCACAACCGGCATGTGTGCAAATTGCTGAAAAGGCAGAAAAATTTCCTCTGGTGGGCTGAACAATTATCAGCACACCCGCTGTTGACTCAACCTTGATACCCCCACCAACTGGAACCTTCGAGCTCTCGACAAGCTGGTTTGCGGTTGGGGCCTTTCCAGCTGCGGCACCGATTGTTGCAACCAGGAAGCCGTTGACAACTTTGATGGGCACTCGCTCTAAGTTTGTGGTGGCCGGACCTGAAACTCGTCGGCCGTTGGTGGCGCGAAAGACACTTTTATCGGATGGGCAGGTAATTCTGCCACCGCGCACATTGGCGGCGGTCAGATTGGTCTGATCGCTTGGGCAGCTAGCTATAAAGCCAGAAAACTTCCTTGCGGTTCGGCGATAGACCAAGATTCGGGTTCCACCGGAGGTGAAGTTCTTGGCTGTTTTTCTCCGGATCTGGTTGACCCTGCCGAGGTTTATCTCGTTTCCAAAGGCAGCCGGTCCAGCCCAAAGCATTCCAGCGAGCGCGATGGCTCCAGCTATTAGCTCTCGTCTTTGAATGGCCATTTGTGAATAAGCCTAATGTGCCAGGGAATTATTCCAAAGAAAAAAAGTGGTGGAGAGTCAGTTTGGGAGTGGCTCGGAGAAAAATGACGGCTCGACTGGAGGCTAGTCGTCGTCCTCATCTTCGTCTTCGTCGTCGTCCTCATCTTCGTCTTCGTCTTCGTCCTCATCTTCGTCTTCGTCTTCGTCTTCATCGTCGTCTTCGTCGTATTGGACGACAGCTTCTGGGAGTGTGGTTCCGGACACTAGGGTCCCCACTGCGAAGGCAGCAAGAATGTTTTTAGGTTGTTTCTCGCCAGCGTGTTCACCACTAAAAGCGGCGGACCCGTCTTTACCGCAGATGGCGGTAATTAGGCTCGCCCCTCCCGGGTGGTCCTTCACATATGAAGTGAGGTCATAGACCTCGCCATTAATTACGCTCCAGCAGTCAGTGCTCTTGTTGTGGTTCTGAATTTCTGCGGCCGTGTATACCGAGTCGGTCGGCATAGAAGTTTCGCCCGATGCTGAAGCTACGCCTAGAGGGCCCACAAGCAAGGAGGAAAGATCGGTAGCCGGTGCGGGTGCACCAGCGTGCTCACCGGAGAAGGCCTTTGTTCCATCCTTACCGCAGATGGCTTCGATAACGCCGGCTCCGCCTTTATGGGTAGAAACGTAACTGGTGAGATCGTAAACATTGCCATCGATAACACTCCAGCAATCTGAAGCGCTGTTATGTGAGAGAACTTCTGCAACAGTGATTCCTGAATCTGCGATACTCCCCTGATCAGAGCCTGCGGGTGGTTGCAGTTCTTGCGCTTGAGTCGCGGCTAAGCGATTACCCCAAGTGGCTTCGGCTCCAGAATGGCCAACAAGAACGGACAGAACAACGACGCCAACTACCGCAACGCTTGCGAAACCGCTGGCAACCTGGAGAGTCCATCTAGGGGTGTTTGATTTATTCAAAAAGTAAAGTGCGACTCCAAGGGCCAACAACCCGATCGAAGCCGGAAGCAAAATGTCTCCCAGTGCCTGGTGCTCGGCAGGGGTGCCGACCCTGGCCGAAAGGGCCTCACCAGACTCTTTAGCGATGAAGGACAAAACCACAGACACCCCGAGGGCACCGACGGTTGGTAGTAGGTAGCTCTTTCGCCATCTGGGGACCAGGGCCAGCACCAAAAGGGCCAAGGCCGAGAGGGGTATCAACACTGAAGCAGCGTGTACAGAAAGGGGGTGGAGAGGAAGGCCACCAATGAGGTCAAAGAATTGTTCCATTTCTCCTAACCTAGACCTATTTACTGAGTGTGGGATGTGTGCACAAATGTCGGTGGCTAGCCACAAAATAAGACCCCGAGCTAGACCTTTTTTGAGACTTTTGGACAATCTTGACGACACGCCTGAGAATGAGCTGATAGAAGCCTCAAGTTAAGGTTTAGTCTTCGGATTACAACTAAAAATAACTAAATAAGTGAAGTTTTTTCCGTGTCGGTACTAGATGTAGTGGTTTAGTGCTAATGTAGGAAATCCGAACTTCGAGAGAATTTCACGAATTTAGCTCAAAACAGGGGCTTTTTGCCCCGTATTTCAGGAGGAACCACCAGATGTCAGTAACCGTTTACACGCTCCCATCCTGCGTCCAGTGCGACAGCACCAAGCGCATGCTAAAGAGCATTGATGTTGACTACGAAGAAGTAGACATGAGCCAGGATCCGGTTGCACTAGAAATGGTAAAGACCCTGGGTTACACAGCAGCTCCAGTAGTTGTTTCCGGCGAAGACCACTGGAGTGGTTTCCGCATGGAAAAAATCCAAGCACTAAGCGCCTAGAAAAATAGGCGGGTGTTCGCGCGGGTGTTCGATTTGGTTTACTTCTCGAGCGTCTCAGAGAACACAAAAAGATTTGTAGACAAGCTAGGCACCAACGCCATTCGGATCCCCCTAAAGTCCGAGGAAGCAGCCCAGTTTGTATACGAAAGGGACAACGTTTTAGTTGTACCTACTTATGGGGGCGGAAACGACGGATCTACTGTTCCTAAGCAGGTCATAAAGTTTCTGAACAATCCAGAGAACCGCAAGCACATAAAAGCGGTAATCGGCGGGGGCAATACCAATTTTGGTAGTCACTTCTGCAAAGCCGGCGACATTGTCGCCACCAAGCTCGGTGTTCCATTGATTTACAAATTCGAAATCACTGGAACTCCGGAAGACGTAATCGAAGTTAAAGAAAGGCTGGCCCAGCTGTGGCAAACCAACTCGTAGAGATCGCTGACGATCAAGGAAACCTCCTAGGCAAGACTGGAGTTGAGTCCGCAATGAGTTATCAGGACCTCAACGCCATGATCAACCTGTGGGGTGAGGACGAGAAGCTACAGCTTGAAAAAGACAAGCTAGCCGTTCGTAAGTACTTCCTAGAGCACGTAAACCAGAACACCGTGTTCTTTCACTCCCTCAAGGAGCGCCTCGACTACCTGGTTGAGAACGAGTACTACGAAAAGGAAATCCTTGACCAGTACTCCTTCGAGTTCATCAAGGCCACAGAAGAACTTGCCTACTCAAAGAAGTTCCGCTTCGAGGCTTTCATGGGTGCCTACAAGTTCTACACCGGCTACGCCCTAAAGACTTTCGATGGCACTCGCTACCTAGAGCGCTTCGAAGACCGCGTGGTAATGGTTGCCCTAACTTTGGCAGCGGGAGACGAGACCGTAGCCACCAGCCTGGTTGAGGAAATGATTTCAGGCCGTTTCCAGCCAGCCACCCCAACATTTTTGAACTGTGGAAAGAAACAGCGCGGCGAGTTCGTTTCCTGCTTCCTTCTTCGCATCGAAGACAACATGGAGTCAATCTCTCGCGGAATCAACTCAGCCCTTCAGCTATCAAAGCGCGGTGGCGGTGTTGCACTTTCCCTTTCCAACATCCGTGAGTATGGCGCTCCAATCAAGAAGATCGAAGGCCAGTCCTCCGGAATCATTCCGGTGATGAAGCTTCTAGAAGACAGCTTCTCCTACGCCAACCAGCTAGGTGCTCGTCAGGGAGCGGGAGCTGTTTATCTAAACGCTCACCACCCAGACATCCTGAGATTCCTAGACACCAAGCGTGAGAACGCTGACGAGAAGACTCGTATCAAGACACTTTCTATTGGTGTTGTTGTTCCAGACGTGACCATGGAGCTAGCTAAGAACAACGAGGACATGTACCTCTTTAGCCCATACGACGTCGAGAAGGTTTACGGCATTCCATTTGGAGACATCTCTGTGACCGAGAAGTACAACGAGATGGTTGATGACCCACGCATCCGCAAGTCCAAGATCAAGGCTCGTGAGCTATTCGAGCGCATCGCGGAGCTTCAGTTCGAGTCCGGCTACCCATACGTTATGTATGAAGACACCGTGAACCGTGCGAACCCAATCGAGGGCCGCATCAACATGTCAAACCTTTGCTCTGAGATCCTTCAGGTAAACACCCCAACCACTTACAACGCCGACCTTTCTTATGACAACATCGGTAAGGACATCTCCTGCAACTTAGGCTCAATGAACATCGCCATGGCAATGGATGGACCTGACTTTGCCAAGACAGTTGAGGCATCCATTCGTGCCCTAACTGCCGTGTCTGACATGTCAGACATCGAGTCGGTTCGCTCTATCTCCGATGGAAACCACAAGAGCCACGCAATTGGCCTAGGTCAGATGAACTTGCATGGTTATTTGGCCCGAGAGCACGTCCACTACGGATCCGAAGAAGCGCTTGATTTCACCAACATGTACTTCTACACCGTTGTGTATAACGCAATCAAGGCTTCCAACAAGATTGCCATCGAAAGAAAGAGCGCTTTCCACAACTTCGAGAACTCGAAGTACGCAAGCGGAGAATACTTCGACAAGTACACTGACCAGGTCTGGGCACCGGCAACTGAGAAGGTAAAGGAGCTCTTTGGAAAGAGCAACATCCAGATTCCTTCTCAGGATGACTGGAAGGCTCTGAAAGAGTCAGTTATGAAGCACGGTATCTACAACCAGAATCTTCAGGCTGTTCCACCAACCGGATCCATCTCTTACATCAACAACTCAACTAGCTCCATCCACCCAATCGCATCTCGCATCGAGGTTCGAAAGGAAGGAAAGCTAGGAAGGGTTTACTACCCAGCCCCATTCCTGAACCAGGACAACTGGGACTACTACGAGGACGCCTACGAGGTGGGTACCGAGAAGATCATCGACACCTACGCCGTTGCTACCCAGCACGTCGACCAGGGTCTGTCACTGACCTTGTTCTTCAAGGACACTGCAACCACCCGCGATGTCAACAGAAGCCAGATCTACGCATGGCGCAAGGGCATCAAGACCATCTATTACATCCGTATTCGTCAGGCGGCCCTCGAGGGTACCGAAGTCGAAAACTGTGTCAGCTGCATGCTCTAGGAAGAGAGACAATAAATCATGGAACTAGCAACCAAGCTCATCACCCGTCCAATCAACTGGAACAAGATTGAAGACTCAGTTGACCTAGATGTATGGAACCGACTGACCCAGAACTTCTGGCTGCCAGAGAAGGTCCCAATCTCTAACGACATCCAGTCTTGGGGCACTTTGCGCCCGCACGAGAAGAAGCTAACCATGCACGTCTTCACGGGATTGACCATGCTAGACACCATTCAGGGAACCGTCGGCTCGATGAGCTTGATGCCTGATGCCAGAACTCAGCACGAAGAGGCAGTTATTACCAACATTGCCTTCATGGAGTCGGTTCACGCCAAGAGCTACTCGAGCGTGTTCTCAACCCTTTGCTCAACAGCAGACATCGATGAGGCTTTCCGCTGGTCAGAAGATAACCCGTATCTTCAGAAGAAGGCAGAAATTATCCTTGGCTACTACAACGGAGATGACCCGCTAAAGCGCAAGGTTGCTTCAACTTTGTTGGAGTCTTTCTTGTTCTACTCCGGTTTCTACCTACCGATGTACTGGTCCTCAAGGGCGAAGCTGACAAACACAGCAGACTTGATTCGTTTGATCATTCGCGACGAGGCCATTCACGGTTACTACATTGGCTACAAGTTCCAGCTTGGATACAACGAGTCAACAACTGCTCGTCAGGAAGAGCTAAAGGCTTACACCTATGACCTTCTGCTCGAGCTATACGCAAACGAGATCAAGTACACAGCTGATTTGTATGACGAGATCGGCCTTACTCACGACGTGAAGCAGTTCCTTCACTACAACGGCAACAAGGCTCTAATGAACCTGGGTTTTGAGCCACTGTTCCCGAAGGATGACTGCCAGGTCTCCCCTGCAATCTTGAGCGCCCTATCCCCATCCAGCGACGAGAACCACGACTTCTTCTCTGGCTCTGGATCCTCGTACGTGATCGGTAAGCACGAAGCAACAACCGATGACGACTGGGACTTCTAAGAAAGGTATCTGATGGATTGCAATTGCAGTAAAGACGGTTGTGGTTGCGGAAGCAAGAGCTAACCTGAACAACTTGAAACAGCCGGCTAACTGCTGTTAGCCGGTTTTTTCATCCCCTAAAATCTCACTCTCAGTCCCAGTAGCCTAAGTCAAGACAAGGAAGGCAATCCCCATGGACAGCGCAATCATCTTGGCCTTCACGGTCACGCTGTTTGCTGGCCTTGCAACCGGTATCGGTTCGGCTATTGCTTTCTTGTCTAAGACAACCAACAAGGCCTTCTTCGCGCTGTCGATGGGCTTTTCAGCCGGTGTGATGATTTACCTGAGCTTTGCCGAGATCCTGCCCAAAGCCTCTAGCTACATTGCCTCAGAAACGGGCGATGTGAATGCCGCAGCACTCGCAGCTGCCGCCCTAATCGGCGGGATGGTCCTTATGGCGCTTATCGATGCCGTGGTTCCTTCGGGGGCTAACCCACACGAGAACACCCGGGTCGAGCTAATGAACGAACCAACCGGGACTCTTTCTGAGATTGGAATCGAACAAAAACGTCTTCTTAGGATGGGGGTCTTTGTTGCTCTGGCGATCGCCATCCACAACTTCCCCGAAGGGCTTGCAACTTTCCTTCTGGTTCTTGATGACCCTGAAATCGGTATCGCTCTAGCAATAGCAGTTGCCATGCACAACATCCCGGAGGGTATCGCCGTATCGGTTCCGGTTTACTACGCGACCAAGAGCAAGAGCAAAGCCTTTCGCCTGAGCTTCCTATCTGGTCTTGCTGAACCTGCAGGTGCTGTAATTGGCTACCTGATCTTGGCGCCGTTCCTAAATAATTTTGTTTTGGGGATCATCTTCGCGATGGTTGCCGGAGTCATGGTGTTCCTGGCCATCGACACATTGCTGCCAACCGCTAGAAACTCATCCCGCGGTCACCTAACCGTGTATGGGTTGATTGGTGGCATGGCTGTTATGGCTTCAAGCCTTGTGTTGCTGAGTATGTAGGCGACAACAGGACAAAGACGCTTGAAGGCCCCAGTCATTTCGACTGGGGCCTTCAAGCTAATCACATTCTGTTAGCCAACAATCGCCGGGATGATGGCTCCAGAGAATACCTGCCAAGCAAGGATTGACTTAGCTACCAAGCTCAGGGTGATGTAAGTTGCCTCACCGTATAGGTAGTTCTTCCAAGGACCAACCTTTTTGTACTGGAACGCCTGGTTGAAGGCAAAGGTGTTGAAGAAGAAGAACAACGCAAAGATGATGCCGTATACGAATCCAGGAATCTCGGCTGCGCTTTCGCTACCTGGCTGCAGGGTATACAACCCAATGATTAGCCAAGGAACGATACCGGTCATGGAACCAAAGATAAACGGCAATCCCTTGCCGTTTCCTGGGGTCTCATACTTCTCCTGCAGAGCACCGAAGAAGATCATCGAAGCGTTGACGGCAAAGATACCGGCCAAAGCCGCGAAGTCAGAAACTCCGGTTAGCTGAGCGATCAACCAAATCATTACCGATGAGGAGAGTGAATACTCAACCCAGCGGAAGTAGTTGTGGTTTAGCTTTAGACCCGCCTTGTAGCGAGGGAAGAACTGGGGTGATGAAATTAAGAAGTGGAAAAAAGCTGACAGCAACAAGAATCCAACTACGCCGGCTCCGATGTTTACATCGAATAGCTCAACGCGCTCTGGTGGAACTGGAACTCCCGGAGGGCCAGTCGGATAGTCAATCGTTGCAGGGAAAAGTATTTGGTTATCAAGCAAAGTCAGAACGTATGAGAGTCCTGCAGCCTGGATGAGGTGCAGAAAGCCTGCGATGACGTTGTATCTGCGCAGACCATCAATTTGTTGATTTGGTGTCTTGGTTTTCTTGGCCATATGGTGCCTCCTATTTGTAGCCTTGCTTTCCACCCTAGAGGTAACGCCTTGGCCTCTTGGGAAATCTAAAGCTACTTTTCAAATTATTGCCCACAAACAGGGCTGACTCGCTTGTCAAGCCGAGTCTTCTCGGCGTTAAGCTGGCCTATGGAATCTGATTCAAGTGGGAAGAAACACGATAGGGGCTCTAAGTGCCATCCAAATCAACAAAAAGCACAAAAACTGCGAATGGGATGTCCGCTGCCGAGAAGCTGGCCATCAAGGAACGGGCTCAAGAACTTAAGAATGCAGCCAAAGGCCTAAAAGGCGAAGCAGAAGTTGAGGCCAAATGGAACCTCATGAAGCCTGAGAACAGAGAGCTTGCGCAAGCAATACACAAACTCGTCAAATCAGTTGATTCAAGTATTGAAGCGAAGACTTGGTACTCCATGCCTGCCTACTATAAGGACGGAAAGTTGATCTGTTTTTTCCAGAGTGCTGATAAGTGGGGAACGAGATACGGCACCCTTGGCTTCGATGAGAACGCGAAGCTTGATCAAGGTTCGATGTGGGCAACATCTTTTGCAATAACAAAGCTCACTCCAGCCAACAAAAAGGCAATCACTGACCTAGTTATAAAAGCCATCAAGAAATAATCACCATTGATAGGCGAGCTAAACTCGGTCTTATGACAACCCCAAACCCTTACGCCTCAAATGAGCCAATGTCCCCGCAGTCCGAAAAGGTCTGGTCAATAGCCACACACCTTCTTGGCATACCTTTTGAGTTCTTTGCTCCGGTGCTTGGCTACCTGTTGTTCAACGGCAAGGGTCCGTTTATTTCTCACCACGTTCGCGAGTCTCTAAACTTTGGAATCACGATGTTGATTGCCGTGGTTGCGCTAGCAGTCACAATTATCGGAATCGTCTTGCTATGGGTGCCGCCGCTTATCTGGTTGATTTTTAGAATTGTCGCCGCCTACAAAACCTCCCAGGGTGAGTACTTCAAGTACCCGTTGACTTTGAGGTTTGTAAAGAAGTAAAAAAGTAAGCCTCTTAGGCGTCGCCTACTTTTTCCCACATCTTTGCCATGACCCACCACTGATCGTCTAGAAACACAATGTTCAGGTAATCCTGCATCAGGCCACCAAACATTGTCAGCTGTGGCTTAACAACCGCCAGGGTGTCTGACACCTGATCAATCATCAAAACCTTGTCATTACGAGACTCCCCCAGCTCGCTAGGGGATTTTCTATTAGCCACCTGCTCGCGGTAGATCTTGTATGGGCGAAGGGAGAGCTCGCCTCCCTGGGCTGAGTAAAGGGTGCAGTCTCTATGAAAGACCTTGTCAAAAAGCTCCATGTTCTGGAAGTGCATGACGTCGAAGTAGTCATCCATCAGCTTCTTGATGCCTGGATCCATTGATTCTACGAGTGAGTAATCTGCCATGTTTTTCAGGCTAACAAGGAACTTACTGAATCAGAAACTCATTTCAGGCCCCGGCCTATCACTCTGAACCTAGATTCCCAGCGAGCTTGGTGTGTAGTTTTTTGGAAGCCTCGTTCATCCCCTTGATGTAAACCGTCTTTCCCAAAGATTCATATTTTGTTTGAATACTGTCTAGCGCGGCGATTGTTGTGTCATCCCAAACATGGGAATTTGACAAGTCAATGACGATGTTTTCTGGATCGTCGGCGTACTCAAACAAGGTGGTTAGGTCATTACTAGAAGCGAAGAATAGCTCTCCCTCAACTGTGTATAGGGCTGCCGAAATGTCGTCTGCTCCACCTATGGTTCTTGTCACATTGGCGAAGTGCGCCACTCTTCTTGCGAACGACATCATCGCAACGATAACGCCAACTATTACCCCGAGAGCTAGGTTGTGTGTCCAAACCACAATCACAACGGTGCTGACCATGACCAGAGTTTCGCTCTTTGGCATTCTTTTGAGAGTTGAAAGCTTGATGCTGTGCCAGTTAAAGGTTCCAATCGAGACCATGATCATCACCGCAACCAGAGCAGCCATCGGAATCTGGGCGACAATCTCACCCAACCCAACAACCAGTCCAAGAAGGAAAAAACCGGCCATGAATGTTGAAATTCGAGTTCTTGCACCGGAAGCTTTGACGTTAATCATGGTTTGACCAATCATGGCGCAGCCACCCATGCCACCTAAGAAGCCCGAGATGATGTTGCCCACCCCTTGAGCAAATGACTCTCGAGTTTTCTGGGAGTGTGAGTCAGTGATTTCGTCAACAAGCTTTGCGGTCATCAAAGACTCGAGCAGGCCAACAAGAGCCATTGCTAGAGCAAAGGGGGCAATGATGTTGAAAGTTTCCATCGTCAGAGGAACATTTGGAGTTAGAAGTTCGGGAAGCGATTCCGGTAGTTCGCCCTGGTCCCCAACTGTTGGTATCTTGATGGCGGTCCAGATCACCACAACCGAGACCACAACGATGGCAACCAGTGGTGCTGGGATAACTTTTGTGATCTGGGGCATAAAGATCATGATCAGTAGGCCTAGAGCCACCATTGCGTAAACCGAAATATCCTCACCTATTAGATAGGGGAGCTGAGCCATGAATATCAAAATGGCAAGTGCATTAACAAACCCAAGCATTACCGACCTAGGGATAAATCTCATGAGCTTGGCAGCGCCCATGGCCGCAAGCATTAGTTGGAAGATACCGGCCAAGATAACCGTGGCTAGGAAGTAGTCAATGCCGTAGTCCCGGGCAACTGGCGCGATGACCAGAGCCACTGCCCCGGTTGCGGCCGAAATCATTGCAGGACGCCCGCCAAGAATTGCAGTTGTGATTGCCATAACAAAGGAGGCGAAGAGTCCAACCCTCGGGTCAACCCCAGCGAGAATGCTGAAGGCGATGGCTTCTGGGATCAATGCCATTGCCACAACTAGACCCGCGAGCACCTCGCGTAGCAAGATTTTCGGGCTTCGAAATGCCTCTTTGACCGATGGCCTTGGGCGATATCTTGGGTCTGTGCCCTTGAACGACACAGCAAGTTTAGATTTTATGTAATTCATGGAGCGTGATTCTTCCCGTTTTCGATCACGCCAAGTTGCGTCACCAGTCAAATAACTTGATTTTTCTTCACCCTACCAAAACATCCAAGCCACGAGGTGGTCGCCACGTTACTTTTGTTTACGACGCGACTCTCCCATTAGGCTCAAGGCTGTGAATGAGCTCGTTCTAGATATCGGAGGGACCAAATGCGCCGTCGCGCGCTCCGATCAAATAGAGCAGCGCCACGAGATCTTGACTAGGGACTTTGCTGGGCCCTCAGAAATTATGTCCGAGCTTGGCCGCTTTGCCAGCACTAAAACTTTCGGTTCAATGGGAATTAGCTTTGGTGGACCTTTTGACTTTGAAGCCCAAAAGGTCATGCGCTCGGTTCACGTTTCCGGTTGGGAAGGCTTCAGCTTTTCGGATTGGGCCCAAAAGGAGTTTGGGGTTGTAGCAATCGCCGACAACGACGCCAATGTTGGAGCGCTTGGCGAATTTGTATCAAGGGGTTCTAATCTCAGCTCACTGGTCTATGTCACCATCTCAACCGGCATTGGCGCGGGAATGATTCTTGACGGACGTGTATTTAGAGGACACAAGAATCTAGCCGGCGAGCTTGGACACACCGTAATCGACCCCGCTGGTCCGGCCGACGAAATGGGAAATTTTGGAACCCTGGAGAGGTTGTGCTCTGGATACTGGCTGGAAAAAGATTACGGCCAACCGGCGGTTGGGCTGCTGGCGGACGATGAGTTTCTAACTGGCTACTCGAAGAACCTTTCCCTCGGCCTTGGCCATCTAGTTCGTTTACTAAATCCAGAACTTATCGTTTTGGGTGGGGGAATTACGGGTGCCGGACCAAGGCTTGAGAATCTATTGAAAGAAAACATGTCAAGATTACTGTCGGAGAGCGGCTCGAGGATTGAGCTTTCTACTCTTGGAAATACCAATGTCCTTATCGGAGCTAGAGAGCTGGCAAAAAATTGAATTACATTCCCAATTACATTGACAGGGTCAAAGAGGCTATGGCCAAGCTAGATGTGTCCGCCATTGAAACCCTTGTCGACTGGCTCACAGAAACCAGAGAGCTAGGCGGAACAATCTTCACCATGGGTAATGGCGGCAGTTCATCAACTGCCTCGCACTGGGTGAACGATTTGGTCAAGGGAGCCTCCTACCAAAAGGACAAAAAGTTCAAGGTGATGTGTCTGAGCGATTCGATTGCCACCCTGACCGCTTATAGCAATGACGTTAGCTACGCGGATGCTCTCGTGGAGCCGCTAAAGAATTTTCTCGGACCGAATGATTTGGTAATTGCAATTTCCGGATCGGGCGAATCAGAGAATGTAATTCGGGCAATAGAGTACGCAAATCGAACTGGTGTCCGAACCGTTGGGCTGACGGGTCGCGACGGAGGACGACTCGGAAAGATTGCAAAGCTTGAAATAAACGTTCCGGAAGAAAACATGGGAAGAATCGAAGACGTCCACATGATGATTACCCACGCAGTATCTTGGAGCTTCATTGAAAACGAAAAGGCGGAATAAGGTAAGTGTCAAAAAAACCAACGTCTATTTTGGTCTGGTCTACCGCTTCAGCAGGACTGTTCTTCGCCCGGGCTTTTCTATTCTCAACCTGGGTCAGTCGCGGACCTGAGGTTCAGAAACTTCTAGGCTTGAGCACTGCGGAGATGGGTGTTTTCACAATGCTCTATGCCATTGGTGGTCTACTGGGTATTTTCTTTGCGAGTTTCCTCGTGAAAAGGTATGGCTCCAAGCTGATTGCCATAGTCGGCTACGCAATGGCGGTAGCCGCCCTAATTGGTATGGGTATCTCGATTGAACTTGGCTTCATCCTGGTATCTAGCCTGCTCTTGATTTCCATCGGTATGCCGATGGCCATCGAGGACTTCGTAGGAAACTACGAAGGCAACGCTGCCGACCGTCGCTCAAAGCGCTCCATATTCCCTGCGATCCATGGAGCCTACGGAGTGGGAATGCTCTTGGGAGCAGTCTTCTCGAGCTGGGCTATCAACCAGGGAATCGAATTACCGCTTCATTACTTCATCTCAGCCCTTTTGGTCGCTGCAGTTTCTATCACCTCGGGCTTCTTGCTACCAGATCGTCGCAATGAGAAAACCACCGAACCCCAGGCAACTAAGGGTCAGACCAGGGCGGTCTGGCGCGAAAAGCGTAGCCTCCTAATTGCGCTGGTTGGTTTCTCCTTCATCATGGCCGAGATGTCGGCCGGCACCTGGGTTCCAATTGCTCTAACCCAAGCCGGATACTCGGGCTCTGACGCAGCCTTGTTGTTTGGTCTGTTCTGGGTTGTTATAACACTTGGGCGACTACTCGGTGGGTTTGTGGTGGATGCCATTGGACGCTCCAACACCATTTTGGTTTCGGCGCTAATTGGAGTAAGTGGTATCGCTATCTTCATTGCGCAGGAATTTATTAACCAGCCCGTTCTAGGTCTGGTGCTGTGGGGGCTTGGAACCGCAATGGGCTTTCCAATGTCTGTTGCCGCAATGGGTGACGATGAGAGCATGGCACCGGCGAGAATTAACATGATCATCACCGTGGTCTATATTTCTTCGATTACGGTCGGCCCAGCCCTTGGGAGCCTCGGGGAAGTCTACGGTCTGTTTGTCGCCTTTGTGATTCCTCTGGTCTTCTTGCTCATCGCAGCAATCCTTAGTCCAATCACGAAACCTCTGGCAACCGGCACAGAAATCAAAGCCTGATCCACTCGATGCGAAAAGAGCCTTTTGCGTTAGCCGCGTCTGCGGAAATGCTTTTTGTGGATAGGGATTTCATTGAGCGAGTCGGGCGAATCCACGAGCAAAATTTCTTGGTTGAGATTTGGAATTGGCAAAACAAAGACCTACCGAAACTTGCTCAAACCGGCGCATACTTTCAGTCCATGACCGGATACCTGGAGGGTGATCTCCTAGAAGCCGACGGTATCGAAAGATTGATTGAGACAGCCAAGGAAAGCATCGAAGCTTCCAAGGTAATCAACTGCAAGAATCTCAACCTGCACGGGACCGGGCTGGACGCTAATGGACAGGCAATAAAGAAGAAGTATTCGGTCACAGAGGCAGAGTGGGCAACCGCGAAGAGCACCTTAGAAAGGCTCGCTGAGCTTGCACTCGAGCAAGATGTGGTGTTCACCCTGGAGAATCTCAATCTTGAAGTTGACCACCCCGGAACACCGTTCGCGAGGGCCAAGGACACCCTGGAACTGGTTTCTTCGATAGATAGCCCGGGCCTGAGAATGAATTTGGATTTGTATCACGCCCAAATTGGCGAGGGAAACCTAACCGAGCTGGTTGAGAAATGTTTGCCTTGGATTGGTGAAATACAAGTTGCCGATGTCCCCGGGCGCATGGAGCCAGGAACCGGCGAGGTCAACTATGGCTTTATCGCAAGCCGGTTATTTGAGCTGGGCTATCGGGGGGTTGTTGGACTCGAGGGTTGGGCAATAAGCGACTCCGACGCGGCCTTGGAGGCTTTCCGAAGGGCCTTCACGCTCTAGCGAACAAACTAATCCCGATGGGCTATTGTTCTAACATAAATAGGTTTCTAGGGGTGTTGATTGAGAAAAACTGAAATCATTCTGCCGGTGGAGGCCTTTTCTTCTCTGGACCGCAATTCGCCCATACCTCTTTACTTTCAACTTTCGAAAATAATCGAACAGACAATTCTTTCCGGGGAAATTTCTCCGGGCGACCGCTTGGAGAACGAAGTCTCACTTTGTTCGCGGCTAAATTTATCGAGGCCAACTGTTCGACGGGCCATCGAAGAATTAGTGGGTCAGGGACTCCTTGTCAGGCGACGCGGTCTCGGCACACAGGTGGTCCACGGTCAAGTCAGCAGAGGAATGGAACTTACCTCCCTGTATGACGATCTAATCCGTTCTGGAAAAAAGCCAACCACCAAAATTCTGGAACTAAAAAATGTAAAAGCCGATGCCACAGTTTCTCGAAACCTGGGGGTTGCCCAAGGTGAAGAGGTTGTGTTTCTTCATAGAATTCGCGGGGCCGGAAAAACTCCCGTTGCGGTTTTGCAAAACTGGCTGCACCCAAGATATGCCCACCTGGTGGAGAGTGAAACTGAGTTAGCAAGCTCTGGTTTATATCACTGGCTTCGTAGCCAGGGAGCTACCATCCAAGTCGCTAAACAAACGATTGCAGCTCGTCGAGCAAGCGTCGAGGAAGCAGAGCTCCTCGACATCGACAAGAATTCTCCGGTTCTCACTATGGATCGAACCGCTTTCGATAACACCGGGGTTGCTTTCGAGTACGGTAGGCACTGCTATCGAACTGACCTCTACTCTTTTGAGTTCACGATTGTTGAACGCTAATCTCAAAAGGCATTGACAAAAACTGACCTTTGTCAGGTCCCAGAACCTCAGACTTACGCTGTTTGCTGGGGAAGGTTTCGGGCCAAAACCTAAAGTATCTCTTTGGTAACGGCTGGCATAATTCGTGGTTATATGTAAGGACAAACCGCCATAATGGGGGGAGTCGGGTCCTATCCCGATGTTTTGCAACTTTAGAACGAGAGGTTATCTCAATGAACATCAAGAAGCTAGCAGCTCTTGTTGCCGTCTCAGCACTCGTGCTGACAGGCTGTGCAGCAACCGCTACTGACGACGGAGCAACTGCTCCAGCAGCACCGGTAACAAGCGACATCAAAATCTGTGTTTACACCCACGGTGACGGCGGTACCTTCTGGTCCGTAGCACAGAAGGGTGCCGAGCAGGCCGGAACCGACCTAGGTATCGAAATTGACTACCAGGGATCGATCAACGACTCTGCCAAGCAGGCTCAGACAATCGAAGCTGGAATCGCAGCTGGCTGTGACGCCATTGCCGCATCCGCTCCAGACCCAGGCGCCATTTCGAGTGCCATGCTAGCCGCAGCTGCAGCTGGTATTCCACTAGTCACCATGAACTCCGGTTCGGCAGTGTTTAGGGACCTAGGCGCATTCACCCACGTAGGTCAGGACGAAATCGTTGCTGGTCGCGAGGCTGGAACTCGCTTCAAGGCTCTTGGTGTAACCAAGATTCTTTGCCCAATCCAGGAAGCTGCAAACATCGGTCTACAGGAGCGTTGCCAGGGAGCACAGGAGACTCACGGAAACGTAGTCAACTTCAACCTTGACGGTGGTCTTCAGGACCTAACCGCAGCATCCGCAAAGATCAGAGCTGAACTAGAAGCCGCTGGCGACTACGACGCAATCTTCGCCCTTAACGCTGACATTGCAGCCAAGGCTGCTCTTCCAGCTGCTGAGGACCTAGGTCTAGATCTAGTAATCGGAACTGTTGACATGTCGGGTGACGCACTAAACGCCATCAAGGATGGCAAGATGTCATTCGCGATTGACCAGCAGCAGTACGCGCAGGGTTACCTATCGGTAACATTGCTGTACTTGAACCTAACTAACGGACA
>NZ_JBASXC010000097.1:0-2670 GCF_049276775.1 Rhodoluna sp. | reverse complement strand
AAAACCTCGCGACCCGGTTGGCGAAATACCTTTCGCCGCAAATCTACAAGAGTATCTTCTCGGAAAGTGAAGACACTTCGCACGTGCACAAACGTAAGACACTGAACATCTTTTTTTCCGACATCGTCCAATTCACCGATCTCAGCGACACGCTCGAACCAGAACGCCTTGCCGACATTGTGAATTCCTATCTGTCCGAGATGACCAATATCGCGCTTGAGTGTGGCGGAACAATCGACAAGTTCATCGGCGATGCCGTCATGGTTTTTTTCGGCGATCCTGAAACGGAGGGCGAGGCCGAAGATGCGCTTCGTTGTGTCGAAATGGCTGTAAGAATGCAGGAAAGGGTCGCCCATCTGCAGAGCCATTGGCGTAAGAAAGGCGTTACCAATGGGCTGAAGGTGCGAATGGGTATCGCGACTGGTTTCTGTACGGTTGGTAACTTCGGCTCAGACCAACGGCTCGACTACACCGTCCTTGGTAGCCCGGTCAATCTGGCCTCTCGATTGCAGAGTGTGGCCGAACCCAACAAGATCGTTGTGGATGAAAACACTTATAACCTGGTCGAAACTGTGGTCTCGGCAGACCTTGCGGGGGAGTTTCAGCCGCGAGGTTTTGCTCGTCCGGTACGCTATTACGAGTTGAAGAGCCTGGCTCAAGAAGCCCGGCACGAAGTTCAGAAACAATTGTCTCATATAGGAAAGCATGTCGAAGTAAGGTTCTACGATAGCGGAGACATTCGCGGCGCCATCGAGGAACTGCGTGAAATACAGAACAAATTCGAGACCCTGTTGGCGAAAAATGAAAAAGACGGCACGCCACACGAGTGACATCGGTTGAAGGCATCATTTAGCCTATCCAAGCCGCACCGCCGTGTGTTCTTCGCGATTGCCGACATCGAGTGAAAATTTCCGCGGTTCGCCTCAGACGGTCCTTTGGATATCGAGGTCAGCATTGGGCTCAGAGCTGCCTTGCGGCGAGGCAGGGAGATGCTCGATTTCAAGCCGTTCTGAAAGTCCGCTGTCTCTGCCTAGGCTCGATTCCCTCGCACGTGCAGAGAATGACGGCAATCCGCCGATGCTGTTGAAAAAGTCCATGTTGCGCTGCGGCAAGTCTTTCGATTCACTCAATTATGAGGGGATGGGAGGATTTCGGGATGATGGGCAGACAAGAGGCTCCGGCGCAGCTGTTCTACGACTTCGATCTGGAACGACACGTCCCCGCCAACCACATGCTGCGAGAGATCGATTTGCTCTTGGACGGTGACAGTCTTCGGGACGCGCTGCGGCCCTTCTACAGCCACCTCGGTCGCCCCTCCATTGATCCCGAGTTGATCATCAGGATGCTGGTGATCGGCTACGTCATGGGCATCCGGTCTGAGCGCCGCCTGTGTGACGAGGTCCATCTGAACCTGGCCTATCGCTGGTTCTGCCGACTGGGGCTTGAAGGGAAGGTTCCGGACCACTCGACCTTCTCCCGATACCGCCATGGCAAATTCCGGGAAAGCGGTCTGCTGCGGCAAGTGTTCGAGGCCACGGTCGAGCGCTGCCTGAAGGAGGACCTGGTATCCGGCGAGGGCTTCGCCGTGGATGCAAGCTTGATCTCAGCGGACGCCAACAAGGTCCGGTCAATCGCGGCGGAAGACTGGAGCCCGGAGGTAGCGCGTGACGCCGGCAACCGTGCAGCGCGTGAATATCTGGAAACGCTGGATGATGCCGCGTTCGGAGCCGCTTCTCCGAGCCAGCCAAAGTTCGTGGCCAAGTCCGATCCGGCTGCGCAATGGACCCGCGCTGAGGAAAGTCGCCCCTATTTTGCCTATGCCACCAACTACCTGATTGACACGAAGAGCTCGGTAATCATGGACGTTGAGGCGACGAGAGCCATCCGACAGGCCGAGGTCGGGGCGTCACGCACCATGCTGGACAGGACGGAAAAGCGGTTCGGGATCCGACCTGACTGGCTGGCTGCCGACACTGCCTACGGCAATGCCGAGAACCTCGGCTGGCTGGTCGAGAAGCGCAGCATAATTCCTTTCATTCCCGTCATCGACAAGTCAGAGCGGACGGACGGGACGTTCTCCCGGTCGGACTTCAAGTGGGACCAGGCGAATGACCAGTACATCTGCCCGGAGGGTCATGCGCTCAAACAGTTCCGCCGGAACTACTCCGACCCGAGCCGAGGGCAGGATACAGGTGGACGCAAGAAATACCGCTGCCTGAAAGCGACCTGCCAAGCTTGCCCGTCGAAGGAAATCTGCTGCCCGAAAGCCGATACGCGATACGTCACCCGGGAACCCCACGAAGAGGCCCGTGAGTTCGCCCGCGAATGCCGAAAGACCAAGGCCTACAAGGTGTCGCGAGACAAGCGGAAGAAGGTAGAGATGCTATTCGCCCACCTGAAACGGATCCTCGGCCTGACACGGCTGCGGCTGCGCGGACCCAATGGCGCCAAGGACGAATTCCTTCTCGCCGCAATTGCCCAGAACCTAAGAAAACTCGCGAAGCTACGCCCTCAATGCACGATGCAGGAGGCCGCAGCATGAGCTGAACGGCCAGATAGCCGCCTTGAGGCGGTCAGCCGGGCCAAAGCCCGAACGGCCCGCAGTTGCCGGAGAGACCCGAGCCGCGAAATCGGCGATTTCGACCGACTTCTTCAACACAATCCACCCAT
>NZ_JBASXC010000096.1:0-13419 GCF_049276775.1 Rhodoluna sp. | reverse complement strand
AACGCTATAAAGAGGTGTACTGGTCGCAATACACCGACCGCTATTTCGCAGGCGATGGCGCCAAACTCGACGAGGACGGCGACGTCTGGATTTTGGGTCGTGTCGACGACGTCATGAACGTTTCAGGACACCGGCTTTCAACCGCTGAAATTGAATCGGCCCTGGTGTCACATCCGTTCGTCGCCGAGGCAGCTGTTGTTGGAGCCAAGGATGAAACAACAGGTCAAGCCGTTGTTGCATTTGTGATTCTTCGATCAGACCAGGTCGCTGCCGCGGGCAGCGACTCCGATGTCAGTAAATTACTTCGTGACCACGTCGCAAAAGAAATTGGTCCAATTGCCAAGCCAAGACAGATCATGGTTGTCTCCGAGCTTCCAAAAACCCGCTCCGGCAAGATCATGAGAAGACTTCTTAGGGATGTTGCAGAAGACCGTCCGATTGGAGACGTCACAACGCTGGCCGACACTTCCGTGATGTCAGTAATCACAGGAAAACTAGCCGATGGAGCTAGTGACTAATCTGAACGATTAGTTCTACCTCTACCGGTGCATCAAGAGGCAGCACGGCAACGCCGACGGCGCTTCGGGCGTGAATACCTTTATCGCCCAAAACGCTCCCTAAAAATTCACTCGCTCCGTTTATGACTGCAGGCTGACCGGTGAAATCAGGGGCTGAGGCAACGAAGCCAACCACCTTTACAACGCGCACGATTTTTTCCAGATCGCCAATCGCCATCTTGATTGCGGCCAGTGCATTCAGTGCACAAACTTCGGCGAGCGCCTTGGCGTCCTCGGCTGAAACCTCTGCTCCAACCTTTCCGGTTCGAAGAAGCTGGCCATCACGCATCGGAAGCTGACCTGAGGTGAAGACCAGGTTGCCGGATTGAACGGCTGGGATGTAGGAAGCCAGGGGCTTTGAGGTTTCAGGAAGGGTCAGTCCTAGCTCGGTTATTTTTTGCTCAACTAAAGACATTTCAAGCCACCGGACGCTTGAAGTAAGCAACTAGGCCGCCCTCTGGGCCGGTCACAATCTGGACCAATTCCCAGCCCTCGGAGCCCCAGTTATTCAGGATTTGGGTGGTGTTATGGATGATCAGGGGGGTTGTTATGTATTCCCACTTAGTCATAGTCAGCAGCCTCTCAGGGTTAGCAAGTATTCTTAGAGCTTAATCGCAAGAAAGGTGTGGCTAACCCTCCATGCTCGGACTCTTCGGAAAACTCTTTGGCCTCAGCGCTCTAGCCGGTCTTTTGACCATGGCACTTGTGGCACCGGTCGCAGCTGTTGGAAGCTATGCCACCTCGGCTGGAATGACCATATTCGAAGGCCTCCCCGACTACATCAAGCCCATAAACGCCTCCCAGGCCTCAACTTTGTATGGAACCTCAAAGGGCGAACCGGTTGTTGTGGCAACTTTTTACCACGAAAACAGAATCTCTGTCGACTATGACGACATGAGCCCCAACATTAGAAATGCCGTGGTCGCAACCGAAGACCCAAGGTTTTTCCTCCACGGCGGTGTGGATGTTTTATCCCTCACCAGGGCAACATTAGGTGTAGCTGCAACTGGACTTTCCGGACCAGGGGCCTCAACCATAACCATGCAGTACGTAAAGAACTCCCTGGTTGAAGCAGCCAATCTCTCAGGCGACGAAGAGGCCATCGCTGCCGCTACCGCAGTCTCCATTGATCGAAAGCTTCGCGAAATCAGACTCGCCATTGCCCTTGAGTCGGTGGCCACAAAGAAGGAGATTCTTGCCGGCTACCTAAACCTTTCGTTCTTTGGAAACCAGATCAACGGAATCGAAGCTGCCGCCAATTACTACTTCGGTGTCACTGCCAAAGAGCTAACTGTCCCCCAAGCTGCCCTTCTAGCCGCCATGCTCAAGGCCCCGAACGAATACAAACCTGACGAACCGGAGAATCTTCCGATTGCAAAAATCCGTCGTGATTACGTAATCAATAACATGCGCGATGAGGGGTACATAACCGCTGCTGAGGCAACCGCCTACAAGGCGGAACCAATCGAGCCAAACATCACCAGGGCTCCAACCGGTTGTGAAGCAAATCAAGCAACCGCTTACTTCTGCGACTACGTGGTCTGGACCGTAAGAAACTCCCCCGAGTTTGGTCTCGCGATCGAAGATCGCGAAATGCTTCTTCGTCGCGGTGGGCTTGAGATTTACTCAACTATGGACATTGAATTGCAAACCACCACCGACAGGGTGGTTAAGCGCGAGATGCCAATCGACAACGAATGGAATTTGGGAGCTACCTCTATCTCCGTTGAGGTCGGAACCGGAAGAGTTTTGGCGATGAGTCAAAACCGAATCTTTGATCAAAATGCTGACGAGGACCCAACCACCACAAGTGTTAACTATTCCACCGATAAGGCCTATGGAGGATCCTCTGGTTTCCAGACCGGCTCGACATACAAGATCTTCGTTCTCGCTGAGTGGCTTTCCAAGGGCTTCTTGCTGGGAGACCGAGTGGATGCTCGAAAGAAGGAATGGAATGCCGAAGAGTTCTCTGCCCGCTGTGGCGGATTAGTTGGAACCTGGGAACCGCAGAACTCCAATGATGAGAAATATGTGAACGAAGACATTCTTCGTTCCACAGCTAGATCAATCAATACCTCATACGTGTCGATGGCAGCCCAGCTAGATCTTTGCGACATCAGGGACATGGCCCAGCGCCTGGGAGTCCAGCGGGCTGACGGAAATGAGCTTTCTTTTGTTCCCTCCTCGGTACTCGGTACAAACGAGCTTTCAGCTCTTTCCCTTGCCGGTGCTATGGCAGGCTTTGCCAACCAGGGTGTTTACTGCTCGCCGGTAGCAATTGACCGAGTGATCATTAGATCAACTGGCAACGAGATGCGGGTTCCAACTACCCGTTGCTCCCAAGCCATGAGCCCTGAGGTTGCAGCGGCTGCCACCTACGCCTTTGAGCAGGTCATTACCGGAGGAACCGGAACCAGGTCAAGAATCGACGACGATGTTCCAATTGCAGGTAAGACCGGAACCTCTGATGACTCCGTCCAAACCTGGATGACCGGATACTCCACCGAGGTTGCAACGGCTGCCTGGGTTGGTAACGTCTCGGGAGCTGTCAAGGTGGACAACACCTCCGTTGACGGTCTCTTTGGAGGTGCCATCCGCCACGAAATTTGGCGCAAGGTAATGACGCGAGCCAACAAGCTCTACGGTGGAAGTGCGTTCCCGGCTCCTCCAGAGCTCTACCTTGGCGCATCGAATGTGATCATGCCCGACGTGAATGGACTGCTCCCAACCGATGCCGAAGAGTTTATTAAGCTTGCCGGTCTATCGGTCAAGATTGCCAAGAACCCGGTGCTTTCGCTGAATCCAATCGGAACAGTGGCATCGGCTGACTACCAGGCTGGCACTGAAGTTATCAGAGGATCTCTTGTGACTCTGTACATAAGCCGGGGTGGGTCCGTCGTGGTTCCGGATGTTGCGGGTCTTAGCGTCGCAGCAGCTAAGCAAAGACTCTTAGAGTCAGGCTTCTCAGCAGTTAGTGAACCGGTTGCGTCACAAGGCCAGTATTTTGTGACCTCATCAACAATCCCAAAGGGCAACGTAGTCTCAACAAGCCCGGGGCCTGGCACGCCGGCCGAGGGGCTTGGAGCCATCCTCTTGATTATTAGTCGAGGGCCCTAATTAGCCTCTGGCTTTGGCTAGTTCCAATTGCTCTGGCTGTTTGGGCGATTGTTATCGAGCGCCAGCTTTATGTAATTCGAGAAGAAACCATTAAGGTTTTGCCCAAGAGCTCCAACCCAATCCGGGTTCTCCAAATGGGAGACATTCACCTAGCGCCCTGGCAAAAAAACAAAATGCGCTTTTTGAAATCCTTGGGTGAAAAGCAAATTGACCTGGTGGTAAATACCGGAGACAACCTAGGCCACAAAGATGCCATCAAACCACTGCTTGATGCACTCGGACCACTACTTACAAAAACCGGTGTCTTCGTTCACGGATCTAACGATTACTACGCCCCGGCCCTAAAAAATCCCTTCGGGTATCTGTTTCGTCCTTCCGGGAAGCCTAAGGCTCAAGGTATTGACCAAGACAAACTAAATCCTGCAACCCTCGAAACAGAGGCACTAACTGCCGGCTTCGAATCAGCCGGTTGGCATAATCTAAACAATAGATCTGCTGAGATCACGGTATCTGACAACAAGATTCGATTTATTGGAATAGATGATTTCCACATCGGGCTAAGTGACCTAGGCACTGTTCAAAAAAAGAATCAGTTCACTATCGCACTAACCCATGCGCCATACCTAGAGGTAATTAGAAAATTTACAGACGCCGAAGCGAAGCTGATTTTCGCTGGCCACACTCACGGTGGTCAGGTAAGGCTCCCCTTTTTCGGGGCGCTAACCACCAACTCCGATCTGCCAAATAAGTTTGCAAGAGGTGTTTCCGGTTGGGAGTTTGGCGGAAACAATTCCATACTCAGCGTTGTTGCAGGACTGGGAAATTCAATTTTTGCACCAGTTAGATTTTTATGTCGTCCAGAGGTAAGACTTATTACCCTTACTCCAGTGGACTAGTCACTGGTGGCCCAGGCCTCGGGGCCGAGTGCAATAAAGTCGCCGGTGGAGTTTTCGCACCTCGCAACTTGACCTTGAACAAAGCAGCTAAATCCAAAAGTTGTTATTTGCTCTCCGCTTGCCAGAACCGGAGAGCTTGAAGCATCTGACCAGTTGGCGTTGGCGCAGGTAAATCCTGCCATTTCCGAACCATCAACGGGGTTGCCAAGAAGTCTCAGCTGATACCCGTAGGTGTACTGGCAGTCTTCCGGAATGGGAAGCAATTCATACTTGGCGTCAAACTCTTTGTGCTCGCAGATGACGAAGTCATCAAACTCGCTCATGGTGCACCAGGTCGGTCCATCTCCCACCTTGAAAATTACATCCCCGTAGGTGGTCAAAAATTGAGCTGGGTCAACGTTCACGACATCCGCCGGCGGCGCTGTCGGAATCAAGCCCTGGTCAAGAGTTGGGGTGGGCTCTAGGCCTAGGTCCTGCACTGGGCCATCCGCGGAACAGCCAGAGAGCACAAGGCTCAACACGAGCACGCCGGAACCTAGAAAAATCTTCCCCATAGCTAAATGATAGCTACGGCCAATCCAAAACCCTCGATGTAAAGCCCGGAGTTGGTAACGGGACTGTAAAGATTTTTGGGCTACTTTTTACCCCAGCGAACCTGGAGCCAGAACCTCTCGTGCATGTAGTAGAGGACGAAGTTTATGAAGTTAGAGATCAGGGAGAGAGAGGCGGCGAACTGCCAGCTTCCCGTCATAGCAAAGCCGACGATGAAAGTGACTGCCACGGCTATGGCTCGCCAGGTGATGGACTTGGCGAGGGAGCGTCTTTTAGAGATCAATCAAAACTCTTTGGCAACCAGCTCGGCAATTTCGTAGGTATTTAGAGCGGCGCCTTTTCTAAGGTTGTCGCCAACTACGAACATATCAATGCTGTTTTCAAAATCAAGAGCTTGCCTGACCCTTCCAACAAAGGTCGGGTCTTGCCCGGCAACAAAGGCAGGGGTTGGGTAAACGCCGTTGGCCGGGTCGTCCATTAGGACAATACTCGGCTGGGCCTCGAGCTCTTTGTGTACGTCGGCCACGGTCAACGGGTTGAGGAAGGTTGCATGCACTGCCAGCGAGTGAGAAACCTGAACCGGAACTCTTACACAACTAGCCGCTACCCTAAGGTCTGGAATCCCCAGAATCTTGCGCGACTCATCACGCACCTTCATCTCCTCTGAAGAGTGCCCCCCGGCCTTTAGTGAGCCGGCCATCGGAATAACGTTCAGTGCAATCGGAACAGGCCACGGTGAATCGGACTGGCTTAGACCGGCTGCCTCGATGGCACGAGCAACATTGTCTGATTCCAGTCCCGAGCTTGAGTCCTTCGCTACCGCGGCGGTTTCTTTCTGAAGCTGCTCGATACCGACAGCCCCCGCTCCTGAAACCGCTTGATAGCTTGCAACCACCAGCTCGGTCAGTGTCCACTTGTGATGAAGCGCGCCGAGTGCGGCCATCATCGTGAGAGTTGTGCAGTTCGGGTTGGCGATGATGCCCAGTGGGCGGTTCTTGGCCTGCTCCGGGTTAACCTCTGGAACAACCAGTGGAACCTGATCGTTCATCCTAAAAGCCGCTGAGTTATCCACCGCTACCGCTCCGCGCTCGGCAGCAATCGGAGCCCAAACTTCTGAAACTTCGTCGGGCACGTCAAACATTGCTATGTCGATGCCATCAAATGCCTCGGCGGAGAGTTCAACCACCGTTAGCTCTTGGCCGTGTACGGTGATTTTCTTTCCAGCGGAACGCTTGGATGCGATGAGCCTAATCTCGCCCCAGATGTTCTCACGAGCATTGATGATTGAGATCATTACGGTGCCAACGGCACCGGTTGCACCAACTAGAGCAAGACTTGGCTTTTTCGACATTTATCTTCCCGATCCTGCATAGACAATGGCCTCGGCTTCGCCGTCTAATCCGAATGCCGAGTGCACAAGCCTCGCCGCTTCGTCAACCTGATTTATGTTGGTCACAACCGAGATGCGGATCTCGGATGTTGATATCATCTCGATGTTAACTCCAGCTTTGGCAAGAGCCCCAAACAAAGTCGCCGATACTCCAGAATGAGTTTTCATTCCCGAGCCAACAATCGAAAGTTTGCCGATTTTCTCGTCGAGCTGAAGCGACTCAAACCCGATTGCTGCTTTGGCCGCTTCTAGAGCGTCGACGGCTTTTTTGAAATCATCGGTTGGGAGGGTGAAAGAGATATCTGAAAGGTGGGTGTTGGAAACGGCCACGTTTTGAACAATCATGTCGATGTTCACATCGGCCTTCGCCACCACTGTGAAGATCTCGGCTGCCGTACCCGGAACATCGGGGACACCGACCACGGTGATCTTTGACTGACCCTTGTCTACGGCCACTCCTGCAACTATTGACTCTTCCATGCTTTCTCCTGTCGAATAGATGATTGTTCCGGGGTCATCGCTAAATGTTGAGCGAACCCGAAGATTTACTTTGTGTCTTCTTGCAAACTCCACTGCCCTGATATACAAAATCTTCGCCCCGGCAGCTGCCAGCTCAAGCATTGATTCGATATCTATAGCGGCAAGCTTTTTAGCCTGAGGAACCAACCTTGGATCTGCGGTGTAGACACCGTCAACGTCGCTGTAGATCTCACACAAATCGGCGCCCAGTCCGGCAGCCAGTGCTACCGCGGTGGTATCGGAGCCCCCTCGACCCAGAGTTGTGATATCCCCGCTCGAGGGATCAAACCCCTGGAACCCGGCAACGATTGCAATCTCACCGGCGTCAATTGCAGTTTGGACGCGATCGGGTGTGACCTCCGCAATTCGAGCGTTGCCATAGGTCGAGTCGGTGATGATTCCAGCCTGAAGACCGGAGAACGATCTGGATTTTTCACCCATGTCGTTAATTGCCATCGATAACAGCGCCACCGAGATGCGCTCACCTGCGGTGAGCAGCATGTCTAGCTCTCTCGGGGTTGCGTAAGGGTTTTTAGAGACGCCATTGGCAATCTCGAGTAGCTCATCGGTGGTATCCCCCATTGCCGAGACAACCACAACGACCTGATTACCGGAGCGGTGGGTGTCGATTACGCGCTTGGCGACCAGCTTGATCTTTTCAGCATCGCCGACGGATGAACCGCCGAACTTCTGAACGATGAGTGCCAACTCCAGCTCCTGGGGAAATTTGGGGATTTGCCTCGATCGTTGAGGCAGATAAATCCCAAGTCTAGCTGACTGTCCTTCGACCCTCAAAGGCTCGGCCGAGAGTAATCTCGTCGGCATATTCCAAATCGCCACCAACCGGCAACCCGGAGGCAAGCCTCGAAATAGTGATTCCCATGGGTGAGAGCATTCTGGTCAGGTATGTGGCGGTGGCCTCCCCTTCCAGGTTTGGGTCGGTGGCAATAATCACCTCTTTGATTTCGGGGTCTGCAAGCCTTGAAACCAGTTCCTTAATTCGAAGGTTGTCTGGGCCGATCCCCTCAATCGGAGAGATGGCTCCGCCCAGTACGTGATAAAGACCCTTGAACTCACGGGTGCGTTCGATTGCCTGAACGTCCTTGGATTCTTCAACCACGCAGATGCTGGCCTTTGATCTTCTGGGGTCTCGGCAGATGTTGCATAGCTCTGCTTCGGCAACGTTTCCGCATTGCTCGCAAAACCTAACTCGCTCCTTGACCTCGGTTAACACCTCGGCCAAGCGCTTGGCTTGATCTTCATCGGCCTGCAAAAGGTAAAAAGCGATTCGCTGAGCGGACTTGGGTCCAACTCCTGGAAGTCTTCCGAGCTCATCAATGAGCTCCTGAATTACTCCCTCATACATCTATCGACCACCGGCTTTGGGGTCCTGCAGTGGTTCGGCACCCAACATTTCGCGAAGTAGTGATTCCCCGTAGCGAGCTTCCTCGTCAACCATTCCGTTGCGCGATTTAGCCTCGGGTTCGGCGGGCTTTTCCGCTTCGGAAGCTTGAGCTTTCGGCTCAGCTTTTTTTGTTTCTTTTGAAGGCTCGGCCTCTTCTTTTATAACCGGCATCGAAGTGGTTGGTGGGTGAGCGTCAACGGGTGCATCAACTACTGCATCAGATTCCGCTGACTCAACGTGGGGTTTGAACTTCACCTGAATACCGAGCACCGCAAAGATTGCTTTTCTAAGTGCATCGGTTGAACGGCTATCGGCTTTGAAGCCGTCTAAATCCTTCTGGCTCAGAAACTTCAAAGTCAAAACATCACCGGTTAGATCCATTACGGTCAATGTGAAAGCAACAACCCAAGCCGACTTCGATTCAGCTTTTACCTGACTCAGAATTTCTGGCCATGCAGCAACTACCGCCTGTTTGGTAATTCCACCAACCGCTGCTGGAGCTGTAGCGGCAACGGGTGCAGCTGCGGGTGCAGCTGCTTTTGGTGCCTGCTGGACCGGTGGTTGCTTTGTAGGAGGGGGTTGTGGAGGGGTTGGTTGTGAGACTGGGTTTGAGGAGACCGGTTGAGACGCAGCGGGTCCATCGGCACTTTGGGCAACTCCCATGCGGCGCTCTAGCCTTTCGATTCTTGCCAAGGATCCAATCTCGGTCTTATCGCTTGAGGGAACAAGGACCTTGGCACACATCAGTTCTAGCTGTAGCTTCGGGCTGGTTGCCCCAGACATTTCAGAAAGTGCAGCAGAAACGGCATTTGAGGCGTGGGTTAGTTCACTCATTCCAAAGCTCATCGCCTGCAGCTTCATCTTCTCGAGCTCGTCGTCGGCGACGCCTCGAAGCACAGCCTTAGCGTCGTCGCCAACCGATAGAACCACAATCAAATCACGCAGTTTTTCAAGTAAGTCCTCAACGAAGCGCCTCGGGTCCTGACCGGACTGAATGACCTTGTCAACCGAAGAGAACACCAGAGAAGAGTTCTGCGTTGCAAAGGCGTCCACCACCTCGTCCAGCAAGTTGGCGTGGGTGTATCCCAAAAGTGCGGCTGCCCGGTCATACTCAATTTCGGCCTTACCGTCTTTAACTTCTGACCCCGCTATCAACTGATCCAGAAGCGATAGCGAATCACGAACTGATCCACCTCCGGCACGAACCACCAGAGTCAGAACTCCTTTGCCCGGGGTTACCTTCTCCGATGTACAAACTTCCTCCAGGTAGGCAAGCATCTGAGCCGGCGGCACCAAGCGGAATGGGTAGTGGTGAGTTCTGGATCTAATCGTCCCGATTACTTTTTCTGGTTCGGTGGTTGCGAAAATAAACTTCACGTGGGCAGGCGGTTCTTCAACAATCTTGAGGAGTGCGTTGAAGCCCTGAGGGGTGACCATGTGAGCCTCGTCAAGGATGAAGATCTTGTATCGATCTCTCGCTGGTGCAAAGATTGCTCGCTCGCGTAAATCTCTCGCGTCGTCTACGCCGTTGTGACTGGCTGCATCAATTTCTACTACGTCTAGCGATCCCGATCCCTCTCGAGAAAGATCAACACAGCTAGCACACTTGCCGCAAGGAGTATCGGTTGGGCCCTCGGCGCAGTTTAGGCAGCGAGCAAGAATTCTTGCGGAGGTGGTTTTGCCACATCCCCTGGGACCAGAGAAGAGGTAAGCGTGATTCACCCGGTCTGTTTTGAGAGCGGTCATAAGGGGTGCGGTGACCTGAGATTGCCCAATTAGTTCAGCAAAGGCTTCGGGGCGGTATCTGCGATACAGGGCTTGAGTCACGATTCCAACCTAGCCTTTCGGGCAGACAAATAAGGAAAAAAGACCCCCCGCACACCCATCAGAGCCCAGCTACCCTTGCTATCTTTCGATCCTGGGGGAGTTCACCAAGATGACGCCGCACGGGGAGTCCTTGGCAATTCTAAACCCAAAACTAGCAACCCACTTTTTGGGACCTGGTTCTAGTGAAGAACCTTGCGCTCTAGCTTTGTTCCCTCGACGTCAACATCAGGCATAGCCTTATCTATCCACTTGGGGATGTACCAAGCGGATTTATTCAAGATGGTCATCGCGGCTGGAACCAGAAGAAGTCTCACTAGGAAGGCATCGATTAGGACACCGATTGCCAGACCGAATCCGATAGGCCTGATGGTTGCCAGGTGCGAGAAGGCAAAGCCTCCGAAGACCGTGATCATAATAAGAGCCGCGGCAATCACCACTCCGCGGGATAAGTGAATACCGAAGTTGATCGAGTCCCTTGGGTTCTTTCCGTGGGTGAACGCCTCGCGCATACCTGAGACCAAAAACAGCTGATAGTCCATCGCAAGACCAAACAGGATTCCAATTAGGAATATCGGCAGGAAGCTAAGGATTGGTCCAGGCGATGTCACCCCAAGGAAGTCAGCTAGCCAACCCCACTGGTAGACAGCAACTACAGCGCCCAAAGTTGCGGTCACGGTAAGGAGGAATCCAGCGGCCGCAAGAATAGGAATGAGTATGGACCTAAACACCAGCATCAAAAGAAGTAGTGAAAGCAAGATTACAGTTCCAAGATACAGAGGCAGAACATCCGCAATCTTGTCTGAAACATCGACGTTGGTGGCGGTAATTCCCGTGACTCCAATTTCGGCGCCATAGGTATCAAGCACCGATCCGTTTATTTCGCGAATGTCATATATCAACTGCTCAGTTTCAACACTCGATGGTCCGCCAACCGGTACGACCTGAAAGATAAACGTCTTTCGATCATCCGCGATAGCTGCTGGAACAGCGGCCCGAACGTTTTGAAGTGCCATCAGGGCGGTTGCAACATCAGCCTGGAAGGCGAGGGTGTCTTCTTCCAGAATTGGGTTCTCAGTTGACAAAACGGTAGTCACCTGACCGTTGAAACCAGGACCGAAGCCATCGCTTGTCAGCGTATAGGCCTTGTATGCTGTTGAGTCCCTGGGTTCTGATCCACCGTCTGGAAGACCGAGTCTCATGTCATTAAGAGGTATCGCCATGATTCCCAAAACTGCGACAATCGAGAACACGGTAACCCATGGGTGACGAGTAGCCCAGACCGGCTTCAAAGCATTTTTAGGGCTTGTTGACTTCTTTGCCGTTCTCCTCTTTTTCGGGCTGTCAATCAAAGCGCGTTCTTTCTTCGAAAGAATGCGCTCACCAATAAGCGAAAGCGCTGCCGGGGTGACGGTGAGGGCGATTGCAACCGCTACAACAATAGCGATGGCACCCATCGAGCCCATAAGTCCGACAAAACCAATACCGGTTAGATTTAGCGCAACCAGAGCAATGACAACCGTGAGGCCTGCGAACAAGACCGCGTTACCGCTGGTTCCGTTGGCAAGGCCGATGGATTCTTCGAGCTCCATGCCGTTTCGCATCTGTCTACGGTGTCGATTCACAATGAACAACGAGTAGTCGATACCGACCGCGAGCCCCAGCATCACACCAAGTACCGGTGTAGTGGAGGTCATTTCGATTTCGGAGGCGAGTGCTAGAACCACCGTTGCTGAGATTCCAACTCCAACAACCGCCGAGAAAATAGGAATGGCCATACCGATAAAGGTTCCGAGCAATACAAACAAAACAATCGCGGCTGCAATCAGCCCGATGATTTCACCAATTCCGAGAATCTCTCCGAAGGACTGGGTAAGCTCCTGAGAAAACTCAACCTGGATTCCTGGCAGATTCGCATTGGAAAGTGATTCAACGACCGACTCTCTGGTTCCATCTTCAAGCTCGGTGCCGCGCTTATCGAAGCGGATTGTTGCTAAGGCCGTGGTCTCATCGGTTGAGACAACCGTGAAATTCGTGGTTGCAAATAGCAACTTCTCGCCAATTGCCAAATCAATCTTGGCTTGAGCGATTTCTTCAATTCCAGATGAGATCTCAGTTCTAGCATCAGCAATCTCGATCTTGCCCGAGGCGAGCTGATCCCTAGAGGCAGAAGCAATTGCAGTTTGTCTTTCAACTTCCGCTAATCCTCCCTCAAGCTGGGCTTTGTTGGTAAGAAGTTCCTGCTGCATCTCGATTGGCGCTCCGGCGTCCTGCAGCTGCTTTAGACCTGCGTTCACCTGTTCTAGGTTTGCCTCAAGTTCTGCTTTTGTGCTTGCGAGTGTTGCAAGGCCCTCCGCGAGCGCTGCCTCGCCGTCGACGATTTCTTGAGCGGCGTTGGCTAGTTCAAGCTCGCCATCGGCGATTGCTTTTTCGGCGTCAATCAGTTCTTGCTTGCCATCGATAATTTGTCTTTCGCCATCCCGAATTTCGGCTTGAACCTCAAATGGGTTTACCGCCTCTGAAATCTCAGGCAGTGACTCAACTTCAGCGAGCGCTGCTGTTATTGCAACGCGATCGGCGTCTGTGAAGGAGCCAGACTCCTTGAAGAAAACAACCTGACCGGTTCCTCTGCTTGCCTCGGGGAATGTGCTCTGCAGTTGGTCAACAACGTTTTGAGAAGGGACTCCGTCAATTGAGATCGTTGTGGTTAGTCGACCACCCAAGCTAAGAGCAAGACCTGCGGTTATTCCAAGAAGTGCCAGCCAGGCGATTATTACTAACCAGGCCTTTCGCGCAGAGAAAAGACCTAGTTTGTATAGCAAGGTAGCCAAAGGGATATCCGTTTCAGTTGCTGGTTCTAAGTAGAGCAGGAGAACCTGCAAAAACTCTTCGGGGTATTTGGAACAGGAAACATCTGTTTCCTGAAACTAATTTTAACCGAGCTTTAGACCCGGGGTTTGATCAACCTCTTTCTTCCCAGCAAGTTCGGAGCTAGGCGGTATTTTGAGCTCATTTTGGACTTTACCTTTTACTACTAAACTCAAGAGAGTTGTCTACCCGATCAACACCTGGAGAATTCGCCTAGTGGCCTATGGCGCACGCTTGGAAAGCGTGTTGGGTGAAAGCCCTCGGGGGTTCGAATCCCCCATTCTCCGCCAG
>NZ_JBASXC010000095.1:0-5478 GCF_049276775.1 Rhodoluna sp. | reverse complement strand
AGGCTTGCTATTTCGGGCACCCAGGCAGTTGAAGCCGGGGATCTAATTATCGAAATAGAGCTCAGTTAGCGCCTATTAGTCTTCTGCTTTAGAATTAGGCGAGCAATTTACCGGGGGCTAATTTAGGAGTTTTCTTGGCAAAGAAAAAAGACGCGCGTTTTGAAGAAGAGGGCACCGGTCTGGGTGAATCAGCTCCAGAGGTGGACCCTGCAAACTTTGACGTTGACGACAAAGCCGATTCCGACGTTTCAGAAGAAATCGATCTTTCTCCAGCCACCTCGTCTATAGCGATAGTTTCTTCAACCGAGACGACAGTTGAGGTTGTTGAGCAAGAGCAGCCTGTCGAGTCAACCAAATCACGCTACTCGCGCAAGGACAGCATCCGAGGCGAAGTATTCGATGAGCCGGAACCGGCTGCGATGCTCACTGCCGATCGACTACTTGATGACTCCGCAAAATTTCGTCCGGCACCAGAGTCCGGTTGGCGAAAACTCGCTTACTACCTAACCCTCAAGCTTTGGAACCCGGGTGATTCCCCCAAGATCAAGGCACGTAAGGCCATGGATGCACGAATCGGTGCCGTCCTAGAAGGCGGAGCAAAGTTCATACCCGTTTTGACCCGTAAGGGTGGAGTGGGAAAGACCACAATCTCCACTCTTCTTGGAATGGCAATGGCCCAGGTCCGTGAAGACCGAGTAATTGCAATTGACGCCAACCCGGACCGTGGAACTCTGGCTGAGCGCGTTAGTAAATCAACCCGTTTTACCGTTCGGGACGTTGTTAATCGCGCTGCAGCTATTGACGGCTTTAGTGAGTTTTCTAACATGGTTTCAAGAGACGAGACCCGACTTGATGTTCTGGCATCCGATGCCGACCCTATGCTTTCGGAAGCATTTGACGAGGGCGACTACAACGTGGTTGCCGACATGGCCGCTCGCTACTACTCGATTGTTATCACCGACTGCGGTACCGGAATCGTGCACTCCGTTATGCGCCCGACACTTCAGCGTGCAAATGCAGTGGTAATTATTTCTGGTGGTTCGGTCGATGAGGCAAGACTGGCTTCTGAAACACTCACTTGGTTGGAAGCCAACGGCTACGGTGAACTGGTTAGAAACTCAGTTGTTGCTCTAAACACGGCAACCCAGGCAACGCAGCTAGTCAAGCTCGATGAAATCGAACAGCACTTCAGAACTCGCGTGCGTTCGGTGATTCGAATCCCTTACGATCCAGCTCTTGCTGCCGGTTCGGTAATCAAGTTCAACGAACTAAAGAAGCCAACTCGTGACGCGGCTCGTCAGCTAGCCTCCGAGGTTATTAGCTCAATCATTACGCCACTTTAGAAGAAGGCCATGACGGTTCGTGAGATAAGACTGTTTGGCGATCCGGTTCTAAAAACCGCCTCTGAGTCAATTGGCGAGATAACTGCGTCGGTTAGATCGTTGATTGAAGACCTTGAGGCAACGACGCAACTTCCAGGCCGAGCGGGAGTAGCAGCAAACCAAATTGGTGTGAATCTTCGAGCCTTCGCCTTTCATGTCCAGGGTGAAGTTGGGCACCTGGTCAACCCCGAGGTTGTCGAGTTCTCCGGAGAAGTTGTGGTTCTAGACGAGGGTTGCCTGTCCCTTCCAGAGATCTGGGGCAAGACCCCAAGACACAGCAAGGTTACGGTCCGAGGCACTAACGTTTCGGGCGAGCAAGTTGAAATTGAAGCCGAGGGATTACTCGCTCAAGTCATGCAACACGAAATCGATCACCTGGATGGCCTGGTTTACCTCGATCGGCTAGCGGGAGAAGCCAGAAAAGAGTGCATGGCAGCACTTCGGGCAACCAGTTGGTTTATGCGCGACTAATCTTCAATCTTTACGGCTTCAGATGTGGTCGGTGCTCCTCCGTAAATCTCGTCAATTATTGGCGCAAAATCCCGCGCGACTATTTCTCGCTTGATTTTCATTGAGGGAGTCAGGTGTCCGGATTCTTCGGTGAGCTCAGTCTCAATAACGGCAAACTTCTTTATTGCCTCAGCGTTTGAAACTGTCTCATTTACTTCGTCGACTTTTCGCTGAAGCTCGGCCAGCACAGCCGGGTTCTTAGCAGCCTGGGTAAGGGTGAGATCCGACTTTTGACCCTTGTTGCCAAGCCATACCGGAAGCATCTCCGGGTCTAGTGAAAGCAGCGCAGCAACAAACGGTCTCTGGTCACCTATGACTACGGCCTGGGCGATGATTGGGCTTGCCCGAAGTGGATCCTCTAGAGCGGTAGGGGCAACGTTTTTGCCTCCTGCAGTAACAATCAACTCCTTTTTGCGACCGGTGATTGTAATAAAGCCCTGATCGTCAAGCTCACCGATGTCGCCAGTTCTAAACCAACCATCTTGAATTGCGGTTGCGGTAGCCTCGGGATTTCTCCAGTAGCCCCGAAGAACGTTGGAGCCCTTCAGCAGAATCTCACCATCGTCATCGATCTTTACAGCGCAGCCTGGAAGTACCCTTCCAACCTTGCCGATCTGGGCATCGCTGGGCCTACCAATCATTGCGGGAGCGGAGGTCTCTGTGAGGCCATAGCCTTCCAGCACAATGAGTCCGATTGAGCGGAAGAAGTGTCCCAGGCGTTCTCCAAGCGGTGCGCCGCCAGAGACTGCGTACTTAACATTTCCTCCCATGGCAGCACGTAGTTTTTTGTAGACCAGAGCGTCAAATACCCGGTGCTGGAGCTTCAGCGAAAAGGAAGGGCCCTTCTTGGAGGCTTGAGCCCTTGAGTAATCGATAGCCACTTGAACGGCCTTGCGGAAAATGTTTCCTTTTCCGCCGGCTTCGGCTTTCTGTTCTGCCGAGTTGTATACCTTTTCAAAGACGCGAGGAACTGCAAGTAGAAAGTGCGGCTTGAACGATTGCATTCCAGCGGCAACTGTCTTGGTGTCGGGTTGGTGTCCGACCTTAATTCCTCCGTGCACACAGAGAATCGAAATGAATCTCGCATAGACGTGGGCAAGTGGCAAAAACAGAAGTGTTGCCTGACCTTCTTTCACAACTTCTGGAAGCTCAAGCTGAGAGTTTCTCGAAAGATCAACAAAGCCCCGGTGCAGTAGCTCGCAACCCTTGGGCTTGCCGGTCGTTCCTGAGGTATAGATGATTGTTGCCAAATCATCCAGGCCTCGAGAGCTTCGGGCTTTATCGACTTCCTCAAGAGTCACGTTCTTACCCAGACTCACGAGCTTTAATAGTGAGTCATCATCTAATCGCCAGACCTGCTTAACAGAGGGAGTGTTTTCCTTAATTTTTTGATACCTGGCCTCGTGCTCTGCAGTTTCAACTATCAGTGCCACCGAGTTTGAATCAGCTAGCACCCATTCAATCTGAGCCGGAGCACTGGTTTCATAGATGGGTACCGAAACTGCACCTGCGAACCAGAGAGCGAAGTCAACCAGGGCCCATTCGTACCTTGTTCGACTCATTATCGCGACCGCATCACCGGGTCTAATACCGGAAGCTATGAATCCGCGGGCTAGGTCTCTTACTTGGTCCAAAAACGCCTGAGCGCTAACCTCTCGCCAAACTCCCGGAGTATCTTCGACTCCATAAAGAGCAATGTTTGGGGTGGCGGATACTCTTTGGAGCAACAGGTCCGTGATGTTTTCATGGCTTGGTGACTCAACCAGGCTCGGTAGCTCGTAGGATCTCATGGCTGCTCTCCGTTATCTCGCGATTTGGCACAACTATAGCCAAAAGGCCTCGCTCCAAGGGAGTTTTTCTCTAAGCCTCGAGTCTTTGGCGGGGTAAACTTCGTACTTGGTTGTTTTTTAGGCAGTTTTCGTTAGGGCTAGGCATGCACTCAGTAGGAATAGACATCGGTGGAACCAAAATCGCCGGCGCCCTGGTCGATGACGCCGGAAACATTATCGAAGAGCTCAGAGTTAAGAGTCCAATTACTGATCCTGGCGACATGGTTGAAGCCATTGCCTCGGTCATCGATCAGCTCACCTCGGGTCAAGAAGTCGTTGGCGTTGGAGTTGCGGCAGCTGGCTTTCTAAGCGCCGATCGAGAGATCATGTTTCACTCCCCGAACATTGAGGCTTGGCGGAATGAACCGCTAAAGTCCAGAATCCAAGACAAGACCTCTTATCCCGTGCTTTTGGAAAACGATGCCAATGCCGCCGGTTGGGCAGAGTTCAGATTCGGCGCGGGAAAAAACGTATCGTCGATGATCATGCTCACCATCGGAACCGGAGTTGGGGGAGCGGTTGTTACCGAAGGGCAACTACTCAAGGGTGGCTTTGGAATAGGCGGCGAGTTAGGTCACGTTGTGTTGACACCGGGCGGTCGGAAGTGTGGCTGCGGACTCAAGGGATGTATCGAGACTTACGCTTCCGGTACAGCTCTTTTGAAGGCTGCCCAAAAACTTGCCGAGTCCACTGATTCTTTGGGAGACGGTCTTAGAAAACTCAATTCCGATTCCGGCACTTTGACCGGTGAACAGGTATATCAGGCGATTATGGAAGATGATCCCGGTGCTCTCGGTTTGATTTCTGAACTCGGAGAGAATCTCGGGATTGCCATTGGGTCATTATTTGTTCCGGTGCTTGACCCGGAGCTTGTAGTGGTGGGCGGAGGAGTGAGTGCACTTGGTGAAAGACTGCTTGAGCCCATGCGGGTCGGATACTCCAAATCAATACCTGCCAAGGGCTATCGCCCAGAGCTATCTATTGTAAAGGCGCAGTTTTTGAACCAGGCAGGGCTTATTGGAGCGGCTGATTTAGCTCGCCTGAGCTTTTCCTAGCTTCCGCTATAAACTAAGACTTTTGGTTGGCCTAAGGAGGACTCATGACGTATTTCATTCTGAAGACGTTCGTGCTGGGTCCTCTGCTGCGCTTCATTTTTAGACCCTGGGTTCGAGGTGTCGAAAACGTCCCTACCTCGGGAGCTGCAATTCTGGCATCGAACCACCTATCATTTTCGGACTCAATATTTCTGCCACTGCAGTGTCCTAGACCTGTGGTGTTTTTGGCAAAAAGTGAATACTTCACCGGCCGCGGACTCAAGGGCTGGCTGGTCAAGATTTTCTTCAAATCAACCGGACAGCTTCCAATTGACCGCTCCGGGGGCAAAGCCTCCGAGGCTGCTCTAAACACCGGACTCGGTGTCTTGGAGCAGGGACAGCTTCTTGGAATCTACCCCGAGGGAACTAGGTCTCCAGATGGAAGGCTATACCGGGGGCGAACCGGTATCGCGCGTATGGTGCTCGAAGCCAAGGTTCCGGTGATTCCGGTTGCGATGATCGACACCGAAAAGGTCCAACCAATTGGTAAGCGCCTGCCGCGGGTTAGAAGAGTTGGGATTGTCTACGGCAAGCCGCTTGATTTCTCCAGATTCGATGGCATGGAGGGCGACCGAATTGTTTTGCGCGCGGTCACCGATGAGATTATTTACGAGCTCAAGAAAATAAGCGGCCAGGAGTATGTAGACCAGTACGCCTCAACAG
>NZ_JBASXC010000094.1:0-1769 GCF_049276775.1 Rhodoluna sp. | reverse complement strand
AACATGCACAAAGAGTCAGGTCTACTTGAACTACTTCCAGAAGGATTACCGATAGAAAAGGCTGAGGCTCAGGTTCTTGATTACATCAAGAAGTTTGCTCCCGAGAAGAGGACGGCTCCGCTGGCAGGAAACTCGATTGGTACTGATCGGATGTTTCTAAATCGCTATATGCCAACTCTTGATGCACACCTTCACTATAGAAACGTTGATGTTTCCTCGATCAAGGAACTGGTTCGAAGGTGGTACCCAAAGGTCTATTTCCAACTACCGAAGAAAAACGGTGGGCATAGGGCACTGGCTGATATCAGAGAGTCAATCGCCGAGCTCGCCTATTACCAAAAGGCAGTATTTGTTGAGGCCCCCGGTCCAACTAGCGACCAAGCCAAAGACATTGCGTCTTCAAACCCAATAGAATAAAAAAGCTTTGAAGCCCATGGGCCTAAAAGACATGGTGGGTATAGCTCAGCTGGTAGAGCGCCTGGTTGTGGTCCAGGAAGTCGCGGGTTCAAGTCCCGTTACTCACCCCAAATTGATTTTTCTTTCCAGTCCAGAAGCTAGCCTTATCCCATGACCTCCTTTATCGCCTCCGACGAGGTTTCCGAAGCGCTTGCCGCAGGCAAACCGGTAGTGGCTCTTGAGAGCACCATAATTTCTCACGGTCTACCAAGGCCCAGAAACTTCGAAGCTGCCAAAGAGTTCGAGGAAATTCTTCGATCCAAGGGGGTCACCCCGGCAACAGTTGCCATATTGGATGGAGTTCCAAGAATCGGCCTAGACGCCGAAGGTGTTGAAAGAATCGCTAACGAGGACCTAGCAAAAGCAAGCGTTCGAGACATCCCTATCCTTGCTGCAAGGAAAGAATCTGGAGCAACAACGGTTGCCGCAACCGCTCACTTGGCAGCCCTTGCGGGAATTCGGGTTTTTGCAACCGGAGGCTTAGGCGGAGTTCACCGTGGAGCCATAGAGACCTTCGATGAATCGGCCGATCTATCAACTCTTGCCGTGACACCAATCACTGTGGTGTCTGCTGGTGTGAAGTCAGTACTCGACATTCCTGCAACCCTGGAGAGGCTTGAGACCCTGAGTGTTCCTGTAATTGGATACAAGACAAAAGATTTTCCAGCTTTCTGGCTCACCAAGTCCGGCTATACCCTCGATTGGTCTTTAGATACCCCCGAGCAAGTGGCTCGAGCCATGAAAGCCCAAGACGAGCTTGGCCACGGCCAAGGCATTGTTTTGGCCAACCCGATTCCGATAGATAAGCAGTGGGACCCAGCCGAGCATGACCGCGTGCTTGAGATTGCATTTGCTGCTGCTAAAAAAGCAGGCGTGACTGGCAAGGCCGTAACGCCGTTCCTGCTTGGCTTTATCGTTGAAGAGTCCAAGGGAAGATCTCTGGAAGTAAATCTTGCCTTGGCTCGCAACAATGTGTCTGTCGCGGGTGACGTAGCTAAGGCTTGGTCCGAACTCAGATGAGCAAGATACTGGTGATTGGTGATGTAATCGAAGATGTCATCGTTATTCCAGAATCAGAGATTCGTGAAAACACCGACACTAAATCTATAATCCATAAATCCATGGGGGGCCAAGCCGCCAACGTTGCCTCGTGGCTTTCTCATCTCGGAACTGAACATACCTTCGGGGGTTGCGTTGGTGCCCCGGATGTCACAAAACTCGAGGCCGAACTTTCGAGTCGAGGTATTCAAACAGCTCTCCAAACAAGTTCGAAGCCAACCGGCTCGCTGGTTGTTTTAGTGCAGGGCGAATCT
>NZ_JBASXC010000093.1:0-11925 GCF_049276775.1 Rhodoluna sp. | reverse complement strand
CTCCAAAGATCCTCGATCCCACAAACCGGTGCAGATCCTCGCCCGCTTTGAAGGCTTCAATCAGACCAGGATCCTCGGACAAGTGAGCCATGATTCGCATTTCAATTTGTGAATAGTCAGCTGTGAGCAGCGTCTCAAAACCCTCGGAAGCAACAAATGAATCTCTAATCTGGGCTCCCCGAGGATTGCGAATCGGAATGTTTTGTAGGTTTGGGTTCTCTGAACTTAGTCGCCCAGTCGCGGTGCCGGTCTGGACATAGGTGGTGTGAATCTTTGAGTCGTCTTCAACTGCTTTCAATAAAGTCTCTACCATCTGCTTGAGCTTCGTTGAGTCACGATGAGCAAGAAGCTTTTCCAAGAACGGGTGTCCATTTTTTTCGAAGAGCTCAGTAAGTGCGGCTGCGTTGGTTGAGAAGCCAGTCTTCAGCGTCTTGGTCCCAGTCATGCCTAGCTCATCAAACAACACCGTCTGCAACTGCTTTGGAGAGGCTAGGTTGATCTCCTTACCGATTATCCTGTAGGCCTCTTTGGCTATCTTTGCGACCTCACTGGAAAGAGTGTCAAAGAGTTTTTGAAGCTTTGCTCTGTCAATAGCGATGCCTTGAGTTTCCATTAGAGCAAGTGTGTTCGAGCTTGGTAGCTCGATGTCCTCATAGACCTTAAGCTGCCCCTCTTCCGTGACCTTGACTCGCATTGATTCGGCAAGAGAGATTGCCAGCCACGCGTCGAGACTTGGATCTGAACCGGCCTCTGGCATCAGCTGGTTGGGATCAGATCTTTCAACTACCAGCCCCAACTGCTCGAGCGCAATGTCATCTACGTAGTAGTTCCTTCCTACCGGGTTCAACAGGTACGCCAAAAGCAGGACGTCGTCTTGAACCCCGGCAATGTCCAGATTATTGGCAAGCAAGATGCGCTTGGTTCCCTTGAGGTCGAATAAGACCTTCATGTCTTTATCGGATGAGAGCCAGTTCGATAGTTCTATAGTTGGATCCTCGCCGAGAGTAAGTCTTTCTGTCTTGGAAGCAAAACCCATCACCAATTTGCCGTCGTGATCTTCAAGCTCAAACCCAACCACCTGTTGCTTGCCTAGCCACTTCAGTAGCTCCAGCGCTTTGACTGTCTTGGTCTCGGGGATTTCGAGAGTGTCAAAGATTTTTGCCTGCTTTGCCTCTGTCTTGATCTCCTCAGCATCGAGAGATGAAGGCGGCTTGGTCAAACCGTTTGTTTGAGTGCCGTTTAGACCACGAAGCCGAAGAACTCTTTCAGTCAGAGTTTTGAAGTGCATCTTTGCGAACACCTCACGAACCTTTGATTCATCTACCGAGGTAAGAGCAAGGGAGTCAAACTCAAGCTCAAGATCGAGATCTCTCACCAGGTGATTTAATCTCCGGTTTCGAACTGCCAGCTGCCGGTGTTCCCTCAGGGACTCACCCACCTTGCCTGGTATTTCATCTGACTTTGAAAGCACGGTTTCTAAATCACCATACGCCTGAAGCCACTTGGCCGCAGTTTTTGGACCTACTCCTGGAATGCCCGGAAGGTTATCGCTGGTTTCCCCTACAAGTGCAGCAAGGTCCGGGTATTGCTTGGCGTGGATGCCGTATTTTTCCACAACGGCTTCATCATTCATTCGAGCAAGATTCATAACGCCTTTTATCGGATAGAGAATCGTTGTGTCTTCACTAATCAGTTGAAAGGTGTCACGGTCACCAGAGACAACAAGTACACGAAAGCCCGCTGCTGCGGCCTGATCGGCCATCGAAGCGAGAATGTCGTCGGCCTCATAGTCTTTTTTTGTCAGCGTGGTGATGTTCATTGCATTCATTGCCTCTTCGAGAAGCTCAGTCTGTCCAATGAACTCCTCAGGCGTCTCGCCGCGATTTCCCTTGTAATCGGGATACTCAACGGCCCTGAAAGACGGTCCCGATATATCAAAGGCGACCGCGAGGTGAGTTGGCTTTTCACCCTCCAGCAGGTTTAGCAGCATGGAGATGAATCCATGAACGGCGTTTGTGTGCTGGCCGTCGGGGGTGCGGAAATTAGAGGGGTTCAGCGCGTAGAACGCCCGAAAAGCCAAAGAATGCCCGTCAACAATCAGAAGGGTAGGCTTAGAACTCATAGACGCAAGCCTACTTTGCTTGCGATAGGTACCTTCCGAAAGGCCACGACAAGGTTATGTCCGATCCAATTCTGAGCCCCGAAGCAAAACTTCTTGCCTCAAAGCGCGGGGTTGGCGATCTAGCCGACAAGATGGGCATACAGCTACTCGAGCTCAGTGCGGAGCGCGCAGTTGCCACGATGCCGGTTGATGGCAACACCCAGCCTCGTGGTCTTTTGCACGGCGGCGCCTACCTGGTTCTCGGTGAAACACTTGGGTCAATGGCGGCTAATGTATGGGCGGGACCAGAGAACTATGCCGTTGGAATCGAGATTTCAGCCTCGCACTCGAAATCAGCAACATCCGGTGTTGTGACAGGAGTCGCCACCGCAATTACTCTCGGTAAGACTTTGACGGTGCACGAAATTGTCGTCACCAACGAAAAAGGTGAGCGCTGTTCAACAGTTCGCATCACCAACTTGATTCGCAAAACCTGACTACTTATTTAGCTGGTCTAACACCGTTCTTGCGACATCAGCCATGCTTAGCCTTCTGTCCATAGAAGCTTTTTGAATCCATCGAAAAGCTTCGGGTTCGGTGAGCTTCATCTTCTCGCTCAACACGCTCTTTGCTCGCTCGACAAGCTTTCTTGTTTCGAGGCGCTCAGCAAGGTCTGAAATCTCCGATTCAAGTGCAACTAGCTGTTGGTGCCTTGAAAGTGCAATCTCAATGGCGGGCATCAAGTCCTGGGGGGTAAAGGGCTTTACAAGAAACGCCATGGCCCCCACTTCAGCTGCGCGGGCAACCAGCTCCTGCTGACTGAAGGCCGTGAGGAGAACCACTGGGATCTTGAGTTCAGCAATTTTTTCCGCTGCCGAAAGGCCATCAAGATTTGGCATTTTGATGTCCATAACAATCAAATCCGGCTTTAGCTCGGTAGCCAGCTCGACTGCCATGTTCCCATCGCCTGCTTCGCCAACGACGTCGTAGCCGTTTTCCTTTAGAGTCTCGACGATGTCCATGCGTATTAGAGACTCGTCTTCGGCAACAACAACCCGCTTTTGAGATAACTGATTCTCCATGGGGATAACTATATTCCAAGCCGAAGAAATGCACCCAAATCAAATCCATTAGACTTCAAGGCGTGGTGCTGGCCGGAATGGCGGAACGGCAGACGCGGAGCACTCAAAATGCTTTGTCCGAAAGGGCGTGTGGGTTCAAATCCCACTTCCGGCACCACCTTAATCAATTGGAAGCGCCTGAACCGACCTTGTGAACCCTGAGAGTGTTTGTCGAACCAGAGACTCCTGGCGGGGTTCCAGCAACTACGACTACTTCATCCCCGACCCTACATAGACCCTCCTCGAGGACGGTCTTGTCAACTTGGTCAAACATGGCGTCGGTGTGGTCAACCTTTGGCACCATGAAAGTGCGTGAGCCCCAAACCATTGCGAGTCGGTTTGCAACTGATTCATTAGGAGTAAACGTAAGGACCGGGACCGCTGAGCGTAGGCGTGAAATTCTTTTTAGAGAGTCGCCACTTTCTGTAAATACGCAGACATACTTTGAACCAAGAAGTTCGGCTATCTCCATTGCGGCCAGCGAAACCGCTCCCGCATGAGTATGGGGCTTTGTTCCAAGGTTCGGGATACGATCAAGCCCATTCTCCTCAGTCGACAAAATGATTTTCGCCATCGTCCCAACGGTCTCAACTGGGAATTCGCCCACGCTTGTTTCGCCCGAGAGCATCAGGGCATCAGCTCCGTCAAGCACCGCGTTAGCAACGTCACTGGTCTCTGCCCTGGTAGGAATACTGGACGTGATCATCGACTCGAGCATTTGGGTCGCGACAATAACCGGCTTTGCCCAGCGTCGGGCCAATTCAACTGCACGCTTTTGAACTAGCGGCACCTGCTCGAGGGGAAGCTCAACGCCCAAGTCGCCTCGCGCCACCATAATGCCGTCGAACGCATCAATGATTTCTTCTAAGTTCTCAACGGCCTGCGGCTTCTCAATCTTGGCAATTACTGGGAGGGTCCTCCCCTCCTCTTTCATGATTTCGTGAACGCGAATTATGTCTGACGCACTTCTAACAAAGGATAGAGCGATCATATCTACCCCGATCTTGATGGCCCAACGCAGGTCCACCTCGTCCTTTTCTGATAGAGCTGGGACGTTTACCGCTACCCCTGGAAGGTTGATTCCCTTGTTGTTTGAGACATCTCCCGCCACTTCGACCTCGGTTGTGACCGTTGTTGCGGATACCTCGGTAGCACGCAGGCGGACTTTTCCATCATCTATCAGGAGAAAATCACCGACTTTAACATCGTCGGGAAGGCCCTTGAATGTTGTTCCGCATATGTTGATGTCTCCATCGACATCATCGATGGTGATCTTGAAGGTGGCACCTTTCGCAAGATGGACGGGACCATTCTTAAACTTGGCCAATCGGATCTTTGGCCCCTGAAGGTCAACAAAAATCCCAAGTGGCTTGCCGATGTCTGAGGCGGCCTTGCGCACAGTCTTGTAGATTTCTTCGTGTACCTCGTGAGAGCCGTGAGATAGATTCATTCTTGCAACGTCTACACCGGCCTCGATGATTGCCTTGATGTTTTCGTAGGACGAAGTTGCTGGCCCTAGAGTTGCAACGATTTTTGCGCGTCTCATTTTTCTCTCATGCATTTCTGGCTCATGGCCGTTTGTTAGCTATATACGGAAATTGGTTGATCTGATGCCTTCACCGGTGAAGGAAGCTCCGTAGTTCCCTCCAGGAACCTGTCAATGCTAGCGGCTGCCGCACGCCCCTCAGCGATAGCCCAAACAATCAGGGACTGCCCGCGTCCGGCATCGCCGGCAACGAATACTCCTTCTAATTCGGTGGCGAAGCTGTCCTCGCGGTCGAAGTTGCCCCGAGCATCAAGCGGGATAGCTATCTCCGATACGCAAGGTTCAACTTCAGGACCTAGAAAACCGAGTGCCAGAAGCACTAGATCGGCTGGAATAATTTTCTCTGTGCCAGGCGTTGGCAGCCTCTTACCGTCAACAAATTGTGTTGCAGAGATCTTGATTCCGGTCACCTTTCCAGCTTCTCCAACAAACTCGACGGTTGAAGATAAGTACTTCCTGTCACCAAATTCCTCGTGAGCACTACTTACCTCGTAAAGATTTGGAAACATGGGCCACGGCTGGGAGTCTGTGCGTTCCTCGGGGGGTTTTTGGCCGATAGCCAGAGTGGTCACACTCTTCGCCTTCTGTCTGGTTGCGGTTCCAAGACAATCTGCTCCGGTATCGCCACCTCCAAGAATTACCACATGCTTACCATCGGCGAGTATCTGCTCATCGACGCTAAGCCCTGCAACAGCCCGATTGGATTGAGTGAGGTACTCCATTGCGTAGTGCACCCCGTCCAGATCTCTTCCCGGAATCGGCAGATCTTTTGGAATCGAAGCACCGGTCGCAATTAGAACCGCATCGTAGCGTCTGCGAAGATCGGCCCAGGTAATGTCCTTCCCAATCTCGATACCGACTCTAAATCTGACCCCCTCGGCCTCGAGCTGAGCGAGCCGACGATCAATGTGGTGTTTTTCCATCTTGAAGTCAGGGATGCCGTATCTAAGTAGACCGCCGATACGATCCTCTTTCTCGAACACGGCAACCGTATGTCCTGCACGAGCAAGTTGCTGAGCGGCCGCGAGCCCGGCGGGACCAGATCCAACAACGGCCACAGTTTTCCCAGTAAGTCTCTCTGGTGAATGAGCCTGGACCCAGCCGTTGTCAAAAGCGTCGTCGATAATCGAGACTTCAATTTCCTTGATTGTTACCGCCGGCTGGTTAATGGCAAGCACACAACTCGACTCACAGGGAGCTGGGCATAGCCTTCCAGTGAACTCCGGAAAATTATTGGTGGCGTGGAGACGCTCAATGGCGTTCTTGCCATCCTTTCGGTGAACCGCATCATTCCATTCTGGAATCAAGTTTCCAAGCGGGCAACCGTGATGGCAAAATGGCACTCCACAGTTCATGCAGCGACCGGCCTGCTCTTGAACAACCTCGGAGTTTCTGCGCTCGTAAACTTCCTTCCAGTCCATAATCCGAACTTGAACAGGGCGGCGTTCGGCAGTCTGTCGTCCGGTGGTTTTCAAAAAGCCCCTTGGATCAGCCAATGGTTGCCTCCAAGATCTCTTGCCAAACTGCATCGCCGTCGGGGTCAATGCCCTGAGACTGCGCGCTCTCCCTGATCTGGCTAACGCTTGCGTAGTCGGTTGGCATAACAACCGTGAAGTTATTGCGCTCGGACTCAAAATCAGTGAGCAGTCGCGAAGCCAGCAGTGAACCGGTTTGGTCAACATGCGTATTCAGAAGTGCCAAGAGCTCGCTCGAAAGCGCATCGTCCAACGGGAGGAGTCTGAGGTCGTCCATCTTTAGCGCCGCAGGATTCACCTTCCCCGGTACGAGTTTGTAGACGAACGCATACCCACCGCTCATGCCGGCTCCAAGGTTTCTACCAGTGCGACCGAGTATCACCGCTCGTCCACCTGTCATGTATTCGAGGGCGTGATCTCCCGCTCCCTCCACAACTGCAGTAGCGCCGGAATTTCGAACGAGGAATCTTTCCCCTACTATTCCAGAGAAGTACATGGAGCCACCCGTTGCGCCATAACCGATTACGTTGCCAGCGATGATGTTCTCTTCCGCTGGAAAGCTAGAGCTTTCATCTGGCCGCACAACAATCGTTCCACCGCTTAGGCCCTTGCCTACATAGTCGTTTGAGTCACCTACCAGGGTGAGTTTAAGACCCCTTGGAATGAACGCACCGAAGGATTGACCCGCGGATCCTCGCAATGTGACTCGGATGGTTGATTCCGCAAGTCCTTCGGCTCCAAAGCGCTTCGTTATTTCGTTCCCAAGCATTGTGCCAACAGCTTGTTCGGTGTTTCGGATTGGTAGTTCAATCTCCACTGCTTGCGCGTCTTCAAGGGCCTTTTCAGATAATGCAATGATCTTGTGATCGAAGTGCTTATCTAGCTCGTGGTTTTGTGATGTGAACCTTCGCTTCGGTGCATTGGCCTCTAGTCCAGATCCCTGCAGAATTGGTGTCAGGTCTAACCCGTCGGCTTTCCAATGTGAAATGGCGCGATTGACATCAAGCATGTCCGTCTGGCCGATGGCTTCATCCATTGATCTGAATCCAAGGTCGGCAAGAATCTCCCGAACCTCCTGAGCCAAGAACTCAAAGAAATTGACCACAAACTCCGGCTTACCGCTAAATCGACTCCTCAGCACAGGGTTCTGGGATGCAACACCGACAGGGCAGGTGTCGAGGTGACAAACCCTCATCAAGATACAGCCAGAAACAACGAGCGGTGCGGTTGCAAAGCCAAACTCTTCTGCTCCTAACAGCGCTGCAACCACTACGTCTCTACCTGTCTTCATCTGTCCATCAACCTGAACCGAAACTCGATCACGAAGACCATTGAGCATGAGCGTTTGCTGAGTTTCAGCCAGTCCTAGTTCCCAAGGGGTTCCAGCGTGTTTCAAGGAATTCAAAGGTGACGCTCCCGTACCACCGTCGTGACCGGAAACCAAAATCACATCAGCTTTGGCCTTTGCAACACCTGCGGCAACCGTTCCAATCCCGACTTGGCTAACGAGCTTGACGTGAACTCTTGCTGCAGAGTTCGCTCGCTTAAGGTCAAAGATTAACTGCTTGAGATCTTCGATCGAGTAGATGTCGTGGTGAGGGGGTGGCGAGATAAGTCCAACGCCGGGTGTTGAGTACCGCACCTTTGCGATCCACGGGTAAATCTTGTTTGCGGCGAGCTGCCCGCCTTCACCGGGCTTGGCGCCCTGGGCCATCTTAATCTGGATGTCGTCGGCACTTGAAAGGTACATACTCGTCACGCCAAAACGACCAGACGCGACCTGCTTTATCGCGCTTCTGCGCTCCGGGTCAAGAAGTCTCTCGAGATCCTCCCCTCCCTCACCGCTGTTTGACTTACCGCCGATGCGGTTCATCGCGATAGCCAGGGTTTCATGGGCCTCCTGGGAAATTGATCCGTAGCTCATAGCTCCGGTAGCAAAACGCTTAACAATTTCCGAGATCGGCTCGACTTCATCGATTGGAACCGCCGGTCGCACACCTTCCTTGAACTTGAATAAGCCCCTAAGCGTCATTAGACGTTCGGCCTGATCGTCAACGGCGTTCGTGTACTGCTTGAAGATGTCGTAGCGCTTCGATCTGGTCGAGTGCTGTAGCTTGAACACCGTCTCTGGGTTGAACAGGTGTGGCGGGCCCTCGCGGCGCCACTGGTACTCTCCGCCAACGTCTAGGTTCTGGTGGATGTTGACAGCCCGCTCCACAGGGTATGCGCTCGAATGTCTGGCCGCTATCTCCTGATGGAGAACCTCGATACCGATGCCGCCAAGCTGAGAAATTGTTCCAGTGAAGTACTTCTCAACTACGTCTGCGTTTAGGCCGATCGCCTCGAAACATTGGGCCCCGCTGTAAGAAGAAACAGTAGAGATACCCATCTTGGACATGATCTTGAGCACACCCTTGCCGAGAGATTTGATTAGGTTTTCTGAAGCAATTTCAAAGGAGATACCGTCGATTGTTCCATTACGAACCATTAGCTCAACGGACTCAAGCGCTAGGTACGGATTCACTGCCGCGGCACCGTACCCGACTAGGGCGGCCACGTGGTGAACTTCTCGCACGTCTCCGGCTTCGACAACGAGCCCCACCATTGTCCTGCGTCCCGTGCGGATCAAGTGGTGGTGAACAGACGAGGTCAGTAAAAGCGACGGTATAGGTGCCATGTCGCGATTGGAGTTACGATCGGAGAGGATCAAATACGTAGCTCCGTTAGAGATCGCATCGTCAACCTCCTCGTTTATCTTGGCAAGTCTATGTTCTAGAGCCTCTGAGCCGTCGGCGACCTTATAAAGCCCCTGCACGACAAAAGCTTCTCCGCTACCTGGGATCTCGTCAATGTGCTTGATTTTGGCAAGCTCGTCGTTGCTTAGTGCCGGAAAGTCAATAATGACCTGTTGCGCGTGCGAAGGCCCGGCCGAAAGCAAATTACGCTCAGGACCAATTCCGGTTGACAACGAAGTGACTACCTCCTCCCGAATTGCATCGAGCGGAGGATTTGTCACCTGAGCAAATTGCTGAACGAAGTAGTCGAAAAGCAACCGCGGTCGATCGCTGATTGCTGCAATCGGGGTGTCTGATCCCATCGAGCCAAGAGGCTCGGCTCCAGAAATAGCCATCGGCTTTAGAAGGATCTTTAGCTCTTCCTCGGTGTATCCAAATGTCCTTTGTCTTCTGTTCACGGAGGATGGAGTATGTGCGATGTGTTCGCGTTCTGGAAGATCTCTCAAGTTAATTCGGTTTTCGCCGAGCCATTCCTCCCAAGGCTCAGCAGCGGCAATCTCGGCCTTTATTTCATCATCCTCGATGATGCGGCCGGCAACTGTGTCTACCAGGAACATCCTTCCCGGCTGAAGCCTTCCCTTTCGTACGATTTTGGATGGCTCGATGTCAGCTACTCCAATTTCAGAGGCTAGTACGACTAGGCCATCCTCGGTGATTATGTATCGACCTGGTCGAAGTCCATTGCGGTCAAGAGTCGCACCAACCAAGGAACCATCGGTGAAGATGACGGCTGCTGGTCCGTCCCATGCTTCCATCAGCATCGAGTGGTACTCGTAAAAGCTCTTTCTAGCGGGCTCAATGTCCGTGTGCTTCTCCCACGCCTCTGGGATCATCATCATCATCGCGTGCGGCAGTGACCGACCAGCCATGTACAGAAGCTCTAGCACCTCATCAAAGGAAGCACTATCACTTGCGCCCTTGGTGATGATTGGCTTTAGGGAATCAATGTCCCCAAGTAATTCAGATTTCAGTTGCGCTTCGCGAGCACTCATCCAGTTTCGGTTTCCACGCACCGTATTGATTTCCCCGTTATGGGCAATCATCCGATATGGATGCGCAAGTGGCCAGGAAGGGAAAGTGTTGGTAGAAAATCGCGAGTGAACTAGAGCCAGTGCCGAGACCATGGTTCTGTCACTGAGGTCAGGGAAGAATGGTTCGAGCTGCAAGGTCGTGACCATGCCCTTGTAGACAATTGTCCTTGCTGATAACGAAGGATGGTAAAGACCAATCTCTTCTTCACTGCGCTTTCGCAGGCGAAACAGTGCTCTTTCAAGGTCCATATCGGTAGCACCCGCGGTTGATTCAACAAACACCTGTGAAATAAATGGCATTGCTTGGCGTGCAAGATCTCCAAGTGATTCAGGATTTGTTGGAACATCGCGCCATTCGATCACGCGAAGATTCTCGTCAATAGCGAGATCCTCAAACTTCCTTCGTTCGCTTGCTCTATCGAAGGATTCGTTTGATTCAAATACCAATCCAGCGCCATAGGTCCCCGCAGCTGGAAGACTTGCTGCAAGCTGAGACCGGAAAAAAGCATCGGGCAGCTGAATTAGGATGCCCGCGCCGTCACCTGTTCCGGCATCAGAGCCAACGGCTCCGCGGTGCTCAAGGTTTCTGAGTGCATTGAGTGCGGTCTCGATAATGTCGTATCCAGGTGTTCCACGAAGGGTTGCCACCATGGCCAAACCGCAGGCGTCTTTCTCAGCTTCAGGCTTGTAGAGACCCGAGCTTGGAAAATTGCTAAAGCGCTCAAAGGGGGAAATCTCGCGCATGCATCACTCCAATCAAAATTTTTGAATGGGACAACGCTGGCCCTATAGACAGTTAGTTATGTAAAAGAACTGGAACCAGGCACTTGTGATGCCGCTGGGGGCCCTGTGGGGCTACTTCTCTGACTCTACCCTACTGGTCAAACCTGTGTCCGTGTCTTTTGCAACAGACTCTGACTCGGCTGACTCATCGCCATCCGTTGCGCCCAAAGGGGCCTTGGGCTCCCTACCAGGCCTGTAAACACTGGGCTCAAGGCCGGTGTGCCTGCGAGATTGGATTATTAGAATTGCCAGACCGACCATGATTCCAGCTATTGCGGACCAAATGTTTATTCTCAATCCAAGGATGATCTCACTTGGATCGATTCGAATTGCCTCGACCCAAATCCGCCCAATCGAGTAATAGACCAGGTAAAGACCTAGCATCTTGCCCCATCTAAGATTAAATCTTTTGTCCAGAGCCAGTAGCAGAGCTACGCCTGCGAGGGACCAAAGGGATTCATATAAAAATGTCGGGTGAAATAGAACCCCTTCTGGAAGACCCGCAGGATAAGCCGGGTTGATGCTTGAAATCTCAAGGCCCCAGGGAAGATCCGTTGGAAGTCCAAATAGCTCATTGTTGAAGTAGTTCCCCCAGCGACCAACAGCCTGAGCTAAAAGTACCCCAGGGGCAACTGCATCAAGGTAGGAGAGAAAACGCAGTCCGGCTTGCCTCGCGCCGATGTAAGCGCCCAGCGATCCAAAAATCAGAGCTCCGTAAATTGCAAGGCCCCCCTCCCAGATTCTAAATACCGCTAACAGGTCCGCCCCGGCAAAGAAGTAGTCGTTAGGGTGTGTCACTACGTGAAAAAATCTTCCACCCAGGATTCCAAACGGTATGGCCCAAAGTGAGATATCAAGTGCTATACCAGACTCTGAACCTCTCGAGCGCAGTCTTGCCTCTGCCACGAGCAGCGCAAGAATGATTCCCGTCAGAATAAATAGAGCATAAAAGTGCAACCTAAAGGGGCCGAGCTCGATAAAGCTAATTTCCGGTGACGGAATTGAATTCAGAATGTTTAGGATGCTCACTTAGTTTTGCCCTTCGCTAACTCGGCAACTTTTGCCTTTAGTTC
>NZ_JBASXC010000092.1:0-2420 GCF_049276775.1 Rhodoluna sp. | reverse complement strand
GGCCAACCATCCGGCGACCACAGCACCCGACCGCAACGCTGGCGCATCCAACTGCAGGCGTGCGGTTGCCGCATCGCTGCGATCAAAATCGCGCACGCCCGGGCGCACCACACGCACCTTGTCGGCGCCCACAATTCCAGCTGACACAAGGTCATCGCGCACCTTCGCACCAGCGGCTATCACGAGGTCGCTTGCTGATGCCATCAGGCGTTCCGATGTTGAGATGCCGCGCACGGCTAACGGCGAGAAATAGCCGGTCAGTAGATGCCCGTGCACCGTGTGCACCAGCGCAGGTCTGTTGCGCCCCAGCGATAAAGCGGCCGCCCGACCCACCAGACCTGCCTTCGCCGTGTGAGTGTTCACCACGTCGGGCTTCAGATCGCCGATCAGCTCACGCAGTTCACGAGTGGCCCACACATCATCAAGGGGTGACACAGCACGACCAAGGCGGCTCAACCTCACCAGCGGCATTGAACCTGCACCGGGGTCTTCCACCTCATCGCCTTGCACCTGGCCTGTGGCAACAACCACCTCGTCACCGGCAGCTATCTGCTCAGCCGTCAGGGTCTCCAGCCAGCGAGCGGTGCCACCGAGGTTCACCCGGGCGATGACGTGTAACACCTTCACGGAACCACCCTGTCATGCCGGCCGCTGGCCCAAACCCCCTGTGGTCAACTCACGCGATCTTGTCGTCACGATGGGCTTGTGCATCAATGACCGACGGGTGGAGACTCCGGCTTCCTGCCGTCACTGAAATCTTGCACTCATCACCCATGCATCGCCGCGCGAAACGCAGCTCGCACCCCAGCATCGACCCGCAAACCACGGGCAGCCCGTATCGATCCCAGCCCTCCCCCAGCCAATACCTTCACGGCTTCTCCCACCGCACTCATCGGCACCCCGAGCCGCCGCCCCGCCCACAGATCGCGGACCAGCAATACCAATCGCTGCTCAGCCCACGGCACGTCCTTATAGCGCTCCACCTCTGCAGCCACGGCCCCCGCAGTGATCGAACGTGCCTGCGGGAAGACGAACTCTGACACCATGCGAGCCGTCATCGCTCGCTGCGCGGCTTGCTTGCTGTGGGTGATCGACGATGCACTCATCGTCCAATCCACCACAGTCTGGGGCACTCCCACCAGGTCGCCCACCTGAGTCATGCGCATCCACAAACCAAGATCTTCCGCCGGGAAATCCTCCGCTCGATAACCCCCCGCCTCCATCACTGCGTCACGGTGAAACAACACACCCGGATGCGGAAATCGCTGAGGATGAAGCAGGCTCGACCGGGTCACTACTGTCACACCTGAGCCCCGAGCCCCACGCTGCCCCGACTACTAGGGATGAAGCCTTCCTATGCGCACCGCACAAGCTGAGTACCCTCAAGTCATGAGGATGAAAAGGTGAGTGGGCGCCTAGGCCCCCTGGGCAGGTTCTCTGAAACACTCAAGTCCACAATCGGCCCGGATAACCACCAACGCTTCAGAAAACGCCTCCTACCGATCTATTCCCGTATCCCACGCATTCACTGGAGCCAGTCAGGTGAAGACATCATCCTGAATGAGCTGCTACCGGAGGAACACGGCACGTACGTTGACGTAGGTGCTGCTCACCCACGCCTGGGAAGCAACACCTATTTTCTCTATCGCCGCGGCTGGTACGGCACCCTGATCGAGCCCAACCCCGCAAGCGCCCTAACCCTCCGGAAAGCTCGCCCTAGAGACCGCGTCGTGGAGGCCGCCGCATCCGCTAAATCTGGGGTGACCAAGTTCACCATCTTCCAATCCGATTACCTATCCTCCATCGACCCGTGTGTTACTCAAGAACGAGCCGACGCGGGCGAGATCGTTGAGTCAATCCTCGAGATCCCACTTATCACTCTCGCCGACCTCGGCCTTCACGCCAGCCCCGATCAGCCTTCACTGCTATCCGTCGACTGTGAGGGCGCCGATCTTGAGGTTCTCCGCGGAAATGACTGGACCGCATTCACTCCACGAGTAATTTGTGTAGAAGAGCCTGCCGAAACCCTTACTAACCCCACTGAAATCCGCCAACTCGTGCAAGACCAGGGGTACCGGCTCTGCGCTCACACAGGGTTATCCGCGATTTACACGCACGCCCGTTCAAGAGCAACACCGCGATCAATCTTGCCGAAACCTCGCGAAGAAATATTTAGTCCAGAACACTCCGGAAATACTCAATCGTAGAGGGCAGGCCCTCCTCCAACGGAATCTTCGCCTCCCAGCCCAAGATCTCCTGCGCCCGGGTCGTGTCAGGTTGGCGTCTCACGGGGTCGTCTTGTGGCAGCGGAAAATACTCGATTCCACTCGGTGACTCCGTGATTTCCAGTATCTGACGAGCGATATCGGCAATCGTCATTTCGCGCGCATTGCCCAGATTAATGGGGCCATCTGGATTCC
>NZ_JBASXC010000091.1:0-10074 GCF_049276775.1 Rhodoluna sp. | reverse complement strand
TCACATGACCGTGCAGACCGCTGTGTTGATTGAGACTCTGGCTGCACTGGGCGCTCAGGTGCGCTGGGCTAGCTGCAACATTTTCTCAACTCAGGATGAAGCCGCCGCCGCAGTTGCGGTTGGTTCCGGAACCGTGGATCAGCCTGCCGGAATTCCTGTTTTTGCTTGGAAGGGTGAAACCCTACCCGAGTACTGGTGGGCAACCTCAAGAATCTTTGACTGGTCAAAGGAAGCAGAAGCCGAGGGAGCAAGCTACACCGGTCCAAACATGATTTTGGATGACGGCGGAGACGCAACCCTTCTGGTTCACAAGGGACGCGAGTTCGAACTTGCCGGATCGGTTCCACCCACCGGTGCCGACGACAGCGAAGAGTACGGCGTTATTTTGGAGTTGCTGCGCGAGTCCTTGAAGCAGTCACCGGATCGCTTCACCAAGATTGCGGAAGAAATTATTGGAGTCACCGAAGAAACCACCACCGGTGTTCACAGACTCTACGAATTCTTCAAGCGCGGCGAACTGCTTTTCCCAGCCATCAACGTCAATGACGCCGTCACCAAGACCAAGTTTGATAACAAGTATGGAATTAGGCACTCTCTTCCCGATGGCCTCAACCGCGCAACCGATGTTCTCATCGGAGGAAAGACCGTTTGGGTTGGCGGCTACGGCGATGTTGGCAAGGGTGCCGTTGAGGCGATGGCCGGCCAGGGCGCAAGAGTTATCGTTAGCGAAATCGATCCGATTTGTGCTCTGCAGGCGGTAATGGATGGCTACCAAGTAGCTGCCCTGGAATCTGTAATCGAAGAAGTAGATATCTTTGTGACAGCAACTGGCAACACCAGAGTTATCACTCCCGAGCACGTCCTAAAGATGAAGAACTACGCAGTGATTGCAAACATTGGACACTTCGACGACGAGATCGACATGCTTGGCATTGGACGAATCCAGGGCGTAAGCAAAATTGAGATCAAGCCACAGGTTCACGAGTGGGTTTTACCCAACGGCAGAAGCGTTCTGATCTTGAGCGAGGGTCGTCTAATGAACCTCGGAAACGCAACCGGTCACCCAAGTTTTGTCATGAGCACCTCTTTCTCAAACCAGGTTCTGGCTCAGATTGAGTTGTTCACAAACCTAAAGGACTACCCGCTGGGCGTGCACTTCATCCCCAAGCACCTAGACGAGAAGGTGGCAAGGCTTCACCTAAAGGCTCTGGGTGTAGAACTGACCGAGCTAACCTCCGAACAGGCGAGGTATATTGGGGTTCCAGCAACCGGACCATTCAAGGTTGACCACTACCGCTACTAGGACCACTTATGACTCCTAAGATCTTGGTCGTCGACGACGATAATGCGCTTAGGGAAATGGTTGGCATTGTTCTAACGGCTGCGGGCTTCACTCCCGAGTACTGTCCTGACGGCGATACCGCCCTGGAGACTTTTCAAGCGGTCGAACCTGACTTGGTACTACTTGATGTCATGCTTCCCGGCAAGGACGGTATTGCCGTTTGCCAAGAAATTCGAGCGGTTTCGGGAACTCCGATCATCATGCTCACAGCCAAAAGCGAAACCCATGACGTTGTATTGGGCCTTGAAGCGGGAGCCGACGATTACATAGTCAAACCCTTTGAGCCAAGTGAATTAACGGCCCGAATCAAAGCAAGACTTCGCCCGATCTCAAGTTCGGAAGACTCCGTGACGATAGGACCACTCACTCTGGATGTTATCGGCCACCAGGTACTCAAAGATGGTTCCCAGATTTCACTCACACCTCTTGAGTTCAACCTGCTACTGACTCTGGCTCAAAAACCTAAGCAGGTTTTTACCAGGGAGATGCTGCTAGAAAAAGTTTGGGGTTATCACTACAAGGCTGACACCAGGCTGGTTAACGTTCACGTTCAGCGCCTTCGTTCCAAAATTGAAGAGGATCCAGACAATCCAAAAATTGTCACCACGGTTCGAGGCATCGGCTACAGGGCTGGATAATCTAAATGTTTAGTTTGTTTAGACGCTCGGTCCAGGCTCGAGCGGTGGCCACCACTGTTGTACTGAGTGGAGTTTTGATTGTTGCCCTCGGGGGTTTCTTATCTTTTTCTATCGGAAATGGATTATTTGAGGCAAGGCTCAGTCAGGTACTGGCCGAATCAGAAGCTGCCGTTATCGATGTTCAAAACACTTTTGCAGCCTCGAGCGTAAACGATGAAGTTGCTCTTCAAACGCTTATGAATTCGGTGGTCCCAAAACTTGAAGCAACCGGAGTCGCAAACTCAAGACGGGTTGCATTGCTTCGCACGCCGGGGCAATCGAGCATTCAAATCCTGCAGAGTCCCATTTCCGCTGGTTTAGAAACCTCGCTGATAGCCCAAAACTTCCGTACCGAAGTGAGAAATAGTAGCGGCCGAGTTTTGTATCAATCAATTCAGCTGCCAAACGCAGGAAATGATCTTGCCGGACTAAGGCCAGGAATTGTGGTGGGGTCTCCAGTAGAAATTCCATTGGCTGGCAAGTACGAGCTTTATTTGATTTTTGATCTTTCTAGTGAGCAGCAGGCCCTGGACTTTGTCCAGCAGACTCTGATTATTGGCGGCCTGGTGCTTATCTTGATCATTGGTGGCGTTGCTTACGTGGTGACCGGATGGTTGGTAAGGCCGGTGAAGGTGGCCGCCGAGGTATCCGAAGAGATTGCCGACGGAGCGCTCGATGTTCGCCTTCTAGAAAAAGGAGAAGACGTCATTGCGGTTCTGGCAAGGTCTTTCAATAAGATGGCCGATTCTCTGCAGCAGCAAATTACAAAGCTTGCGACCGTTTCTAAAATGCAGCAACGCTTTGTTTCAGATGTCTCCCACGAGCTTAGAACTCCACTCACCACCATTAAGCTCGCCGGAGATCTCATTTTCGATGCCAGGGACACCCTTGATCCGTCACTTCGGCGCTCCGCCGAGTTATTAAGTGGTCAAATAGTTCGGTTTGAAACGCTGTTGAATGACCTACTGGAAATCTCTCGCTACGACGCTGGTGCAGTTCGTGCAGAACTCGAAATTCATGATCTGAATCAGATTGTTGGAATGGCGGTCGCGTCCGTGGAGCCGCTGGCAACTGATCGCGGTAGTCAGATTCAAATCAAGCTTCCACCGGAGGAAGTGCTGGCCGAGTTCGACTCGAGAAGAATTGAACGCCTTCTTAGAAACCTGCTCGCTAACGCGATCGAGCACGGCGATGCCAAACCGATTGTTGTTGCGGTTGGCGTGAACGAAAAGGCCGTTGCAGTGAGCGTGACAGATAGTGGCGTGGGGATGAGCAAGCTGGAATTAGAAAGAGTCTTTGACAGGTTCTGGAGGGCAGACCCTGCGAGAAAGCGCACTACCGGTGGCACCGGTTTGGGACTTGCCATCTCCCTCGAGGACACCCTGCTGCACGGCGGATCGCTAGATGTTTGGGCAGAACCTAACAAGGGCGCAAGTTTTCGGCTAACGCTTCCCAAAGTTCAAGGGTCTGATTTTGGTAAGTCACCGCTAGAGCTTCCAGCAACAATTGGTTCGGACCAGACCGAGGTTATGGCTGGCGAGGACGAGGTTCGTCCGTGAAAAAATTATTTGCCTTTACGCTCATACTTACCTTGACCGGTTGCGCCGCCCTTCCCATTTCAGGTCCGGTTCGAATCGGACCTGAACTTACCCCGAACGTAGATGCCCAGACTTTTTACTACTCACCAGCCGGACCGGTAGACGGTGCTACACAGGCCGAAATACTCCGCGGTTTTCTAGCCGCTGGCACCGGCCCCCAGAACGACTACGCGGTTGCCAGAGAGTTCTTGAGCGAATCAATTCGCTCCAGTTGGAATCCAAACCTAGAGGTTTTGGTCCAGCGCCAAAGCCCGCAGGTCACAATTGGCGCAGATAATTCGGCTCAACTCTCGGTTGATGTTAGTGCCCAAATTGATGCCGACGGAAGGTACGAAACCAATCCAGCTGGAACGACCAGAATTTTGAATTACCAATTTGTCCAAGAGGCGGGACAGTGGCGACTCTCCTTCGCCCCAGATGCGACCGTCCTAATAAGACCGGTTTTCGAAGTGGTGTTTAGGGATTACGCAATTTACTTTGTTGATCGGCAAAGACGCGCTCTCGTTCCCGAGCTCCGCTGGTTCCCGTCCACCCCGGCAACCGGAACCAAGCTTGCTAACGCCCTTCTTCGAGGTCCAAGTAGCTGGCTTCGTCCAGCCGTGATTTCAGCGATCCCCAGCGGGACCAGACTCTCGATTGACGCCGTTACAGTGGAAAGGGGTGTCGCGCTGGTTGACCTAACCGCCAGAGCGCTGGTGGCCTCGCGCGCGGACCGCTCTTTGATGAAGGCTCAGCTCGATGCGACCTTGTCTCAACTGCCAAACGTGCAACAGGTGGCAATCTCTATCGAAAGATCCAGTCAGGAAACTATTGAGCCAGCTGGCCAGCTCAGGACTCTTGGAGCTCGGTCTCTTGTGGTTCTCGGTGATGAGGGACTCGAAGCCATAGTCAGCACAGAGACTGAGCTCCTGAATGCCGGGGAGGACTTTTTCGAACTCAACCCGACGTCAGAAATAGCAATCTCGGAGCAATCGAAGTGGCTTGCGGCTCTAACACCCGCGGGAGTCATTAGAACTAGCTCGATAGATCCGGGAGTAGCGGCCGAGCTTGTGGATGCCAGGGCCGGAATAGTCGGAATCGAATTCGATGCTCAGGGATACCTGTGGAGTCTTGGGAGATCTCGCGGTAGCGATGTCTTTGCAACTTTCACCAACGGGGAAAGAACTAGGGTTTCGGCTCCTTGGCTGGCGGGTGAGTCAGTGCGGGGATTCAACATTTCTCCGGAGGGGTCGCGCATTGCCATCTTGGTGGCTGGTCCCGAAAGAAACCGAGTACTTCTTTCTGGGATTGTCAGGGACTCAGCCGGTCAGCCCATTGAATTTGCAACCCCGATTGAAATTGCCTCAGAAGTTGCCGGTCCTACACAAATGAGTTGGGTCGACCTAACTACGGTAGTGGTAGTGAATTCAATAGCAGATTTCACAAACGCCGTCCTGGTTTCGGTGGGTGGAACCTCGAGAATCATAAGTGCCCTACCCAACACGGCTCTCATTGTTGGAGCTGGCGCTTCCTCTCAGCTTTACCTCCTAAGCAAACTCGGGGAGCTTTACCGATTTACTGGTTCTAGTTGGTCAATTCTCCGAAGCGACGTCAAAGCTCTAACGGTTGTTAACCGATAAAAAAGTTTTCAACAGTTTTTTATTCTTTGTTTTGGTAGTCCTCGGTCGGCCAATATAATTCGTGTGTCCAAAACAGGTTTACTCGATGTCATCTTTCCTTCAAGGTGTGCGGTGTGCGATGCCCCCGGTCCTAACCTCTGCCTGGGCTGCGATTTTGTCTTAGAGCCCAAGCCACATTATTTTTATCGCGGCCCCGTCAATGGACTTGCTGCCACAAGCTACTCACGTGAGGTCTCAAGTCTTTTGGTGGCGTTCAAGGACCGCGGCCAGTTTGCCCTTGCAAGAGAGTTGGGACAACTGATGGACCCTCTAGCTCAGGAGCTTTTGGCACTTTCGGATCTTTCGGGAGCTTCAGGCCAGTGCTATCTAGTTCCCGCGCCCAGCCGAATCCAAAACTTTGCCAAGCGTGGATTCCTACCGAGCCTTTTGCTTGCGAGGCAACTTGCAAAAAAGGTTCCAAACGCCAGGGTGTTGAACTGCCTAGTGTTGAGTTCGGAGGTACGAGACCAAGTTGGTCTTTCCAGTGCGGAGCGTATTTCAAACCTTGAGGGCAGCATGAGCCTGAATCAATCGGTTGCGGGAAAGACAGTATTTTTGGTCGACGATGTAGTGACGACAGGGGCCACCATCAGAGAAGCTTGGAAAACGCTGAGTCTTGGTGGAGCAATAGTTCTAGGAGCGCTGGTAGTTAGCGAGGCCAGGGCATAGCGTATGCGGGATATCTCAGATAGGTCTAGCCTGTTACCTAACAGGTTCAAAGTGGAACTTGGGAGCAGGAGGCAACCATGGAAATCAACATCTCTACCCGCAATCTTCAAGTCTCTGATCGGTTCAAGGATTACGTATCCGATCGGGCCCCGAAGGTATCCCAGCTTTCGTCGAGAGCAACCGCGCTGAACATAAAAGTCACCAGGTATGATCACAGCAAAAATTCCGGTCCCGAGGACCGCGTCGAGCTCACCGTTTTAGAGCCCGGTCACGTAATCCGTGCCGAGGCACAGGCCTCCGATAAGTTTGCAGCTTTTGACATTGCCTTTGGAAAGCTCTCCGAGCGGCTTCGCCGAGCCTCGGATCGACTAAAGGTTCACCGCGGAAGACACCGGAACCTCTCAGCCAGTGAGCTCAGTTCTTCTGATTTTGCAACCCTCGACATTAAGCCGGTTTCGGCCGATGTCCTGGTTCCTCTGGATCGCCCGGTGATGCCGGAGGCAGCCGTTCAGGAGCCAGACATGGGCGAGAGCCCGGTGGTCATTCGCCGGAAAGAGTTCCCTTCGGTTTCGATGTCTGTAGACGATGCGCTGTATCACATGGAGCTGGTGGGCCATGATTTCTATCTCTTTTTGGACGAAGAGTCCAAGAAACCGAGTGTGGTCTATAGGCGAAAAGGCTGGGACTACGGGGTTATTTCCCTGAGCTAGCTGGGCTAAGGCCCATCGTCTAAGATTGAAGGAATTACTTCCCCAATTGTTTGGAGCGTTCTTTGCCGTCTATTTTTGACAAGATTATCCGTGCCGGTGAGGGCAAGATCCTTGCAAAGCTGAAGGCCCTAACCTCAGCTGTGAACGCGCTCGAGCCTGAATTCCAGCAGCTATCTGACGACGAACTAAAGAACGAAACCGAGGTCCTCAGAGAGCGCTTTGCTAACGGGGAGTCACTAGACGACCTGTTGCCAGAGGCATTCGCGGCTGTTCGTGAAGCTGCCACCAGAACAATTGGACTTAGACCCTTCGATGTTCAGATCATGGGTGGAGCGGCACTGCACCTTGGCAACATCGCTGAGATGAAAACCGGTGAAGGTAAGACACTGGTTGCAACCCTTCCGGCTTACCTAAACGCCATCGCGGGTCGAGGCGTTCACGTTGTTACCGTGAATGACTACTTGGCCGGATACCAGTCCGAACTCATGAGTCGAGTCTTCAGAGCTCTTGGAATGACAACCGGTTGCATTCTCTCCGGTCAGGAGCCAGCCGAGCGTCGCGAGCAGTATCTTGCAGACATAACATATGGGACCAACAATGAGTTTGGCTTTGACTATCTGCGCGATAACATGGCATGGCAAAAATCTGACCTGGTCCAGCGCGGACACTTTTTTGCAATTGTTGACGAGGTTGACTCGATTCTGATCGACGAGGCAAGAACGCCTCTAATTATTTCCGGTCCTTCCTCAGGTGAGGCTAACCGCTGGTTCAACGAGTTTGCGAAGATCGCCGAGCGTTTGCAGCCTGTGATTGACTACGAAGTAGACGAAAAAAAGCGCACTGTTGGAATCTTGGAGCCGGGAATCCAAAAAGTAGAGGATTACCTGGGGATTGAGAACCTCTACGAATTGGCCAACACACCACTTATCTCTTTTCTTAATAACTCAATTCGTGCCAAGGCGCTATTCAAAAAGGACAAGGATTACGTCGTTCTTAAGGGTGAGGTGCTAATTGTTGACGAGCACACCGGTCGTATTCTTTCCGGCCGTCGATACAACGAGGGCATTCACCAGGCCATCGAAGCCAAGGAAGGCGTTGAGGTCAAGGCTGAGAACCAGACCCTGGCAACGGTCACCCTGCAGAACTTCTTCAGGTTGTATTCAAAAATCTCCGGCATGACCGGTACCGCGGAGACCGAGGCGGCTGAGTTTATGGCCACCTATAAGCTCGGCGTCATCCCAATCCCGACCAACCGCCCAATGGTTCGAATCGACCAGCGCGACCTGATCTATAAAAACGAAGAGGTAAAGTTCAACATGGTTGTCGAGGACATCGTTGAGCGTCACGCCAAGGGCCAGCCGGTTTTGGTTGGAACCACCAGCGTTGAAAAGAGCGAGTACCTATCGGTTCTCCTTGCCAAGCGTGGAGTTAAGCACGAGGTACTAAACGCCAAGAACAATGCCCGAGAGGCCTCAATCATTGCCATGGCCGGACGCTTCGGCGCGGTAACAGTTGCAACCAACATGGCTGGCCGTGGAACAGACATCATGCTCGGTGGAAACGCCGAGTTCTTAACCGTTGATGCCCTAAGTGCTAAGGGCCTAAGCCCCGAGGAAAATCCGGAGCAGTACGAGGCGACTTGGGCAACGGAGTTTGAGCGCATCAAGCAAGAAGTTGCAATCGAGGCCGAGAAGGTTTTGTCGGTCGGTGGACTTTACGTTCTTGGAACAGAGCGTCATGAGTCTAGAAGAATCGACAACCAGCTTCGTGGTCGAGCAGGTCGTCAGGGTGACGTCGGTGAATCTAGGTTCTATCTTTCTTTGACCGATGATCTGATGCGCCTATTCAACTCCGGTGCCGCTTCGGCACTGATGAACCGCTCGAGCGTTCCCGACGACACCGCAATTGAATCAAAGGTTGTTTCAAAGGCAATCGCCAGCGCCCAGTCGCAGGTTGAGGGTCGCAACGCCGAAATTAGAAAAAACGTTTTGAAGTATGACGATGTCTTAAACCGTCAGCGTGAGGCAATCTATGGCGATCGCCGATTCATTCTTGAGGGCGATGACATTCAGGGTCGCGTCGATAGCTTCCTAGAAGAAACTATTCGGTTCCTAACCAGCACAGCGATGGCTTCCAAGGAAGACACGGACGCAACTCTTCAGGCTCTATGGACTGAGCTCCGAGCCATCTACCCAGTCTCAATTGAGATAGATGAAGTTCTTGCCGAGGCCGGAAGCCGCTCCAAGCTAACGGCGGAGTTCTTGGCCAAAGAAATCATTAGCGATGCGAAGATTCAGTACGCTCGCAGAACTGAGTCGCTCGGTGAAGAGGCCATGCGTGAGCTTGAAAGACGTGTCGTACTATCGGTTATCGACCGCAAGTGGCGCGATCACCTGTATGAGATGGACTACCTCAAAGAGGGAATCGGACTTCGTGCCATGGCTCAGCGTGACCCGCTGGTTGAGTACCAGCGCGAGGGTTTTGACATGTTCCAGCAAATGATGGGCGCAATCCGGGAAGAGGCAGTGACTTACCTGTTCAACGTCGAAGTGACCTTGAACGAGTCGCCAGTTGATCAGATTAGACCGCAGGGAAACCTCACCTATAGCGCCCCCGGCGCACCCGCTGATGACGCGAAGCCGGTTGTAAACCAGGCTCCGGTCAACAGGGCTGCGGCCAGGAAGCTAGAGGCTACCAACCGCAAGAAAGCTGGCAAGGCGGAGAAACCCGAAAAGGGAAGCTCTTTCTTCAAGAATTAGAGAAACCCAATGTTGGTCGCTTTCCAGCTGCCGTTTTGACCCTCTAGTCGAATCGTTATTGCCTTGGCTCGCTTTCTATCGGACAGTAAGACGACCGACTCGATAACGTTCTCCGCGGGAGATTGGTATCTAACCCTCAGAACATCGGTGGGGGCAATCACAGTCTGCTTTCGATCACGCATTCTGGCTTGAGCCCTCGCGGATGATCGTCTTCTGAGTGATTCAAAAACGTGTTCATCTAAAAACTTTGAAAGCTGTTCGACTGGGCGGGTTCCCAAGATGACCTCGTTAATTGCTGTTGCAATGCGCGCGAGGTGTGCGGTGGCGTTTTGCAGAGGAGGTGTTTGTGGCAACTCCGGACCAAACTCTAAATACTTTTGATTTTCGTATTCGCGAGAGAAAACTGTGCTTTCGATTTTTATATCCGGCTTACGCATGAATCCTCTTTTCAGATTAGTTTCCTCAGGTGAGGTTTCTTGAGACTAGACCTTCGTAATACCGAATAAAGACCTGTTCAGGTACTTGTGTATAACTTTTGTGTAAAGAAATTTATCCGTCCAAGATGTGTAGATGAAACCAATCACATCGATGGAATTACACAAATATTCAAGCTATGGCTCACCGTTATATTTTCTAACTGGTTCCATAACCACCCTTCGCC
>NZ_JBASXC010000090.1:0-12510 GCF_049276775.1 Rhodoluna sp. | reverse complement strand
ATAAAGGTCACCTCGAAGCGTCGGTGGATCTGGGCTTCTGTTGTGAAGTAATTCTCCGAGGCAATCAGGCAATGGTTGTGTAGTCTTTCGAGCTTTTGGTGAATTCCGATTGATGCCAATCGAAACTGCAGTTGATGCAGGGGATCAACAAGAAGTATCTCCAGGGCGGGCCAAGCGGTTAGCTCCTCCGCGCAGAGACGTATCTCAAATGCCACCCGCTCTATTTCTTCGCGGGTGGCGACTATGTCGGGATTGCCCCCGTAGGAATCAAGACTCACCAGTTCAGTGAGTGCTGGAGGGCAACAAGCTCACTTTCTAGTGAGGCAAGTGTTGATGCAAGGGTTGAGGCAGCTGCTCCAATCCAAAGACCCTGGGCGGGTCGTGCAAGTCTCAAACGAGTAAGGGCTTGCTCAATCTGGAGAAGGATTTGTTCCATGTTGAACACTTTGCGGGAAATATCACTTGGATTGGGTGCCAAATACAAAACTGTTGAAAGCTTGGACCTGCTATTTATTGCCAACTACGGCAGAATAGGTATGTGAGCCTTTCATTTCAGCCGCTAAGTCCGCTCGATGGCCGCTACTCATCCCAGGTTCAAGAACTCTCCCTTTTTCTCTCCGAAGCAGGGCTCAACCGAGCAAGAATCCAAGTTGAGATCGAGTGGTTAATCCTGCTTGCCAACAAAGAGCTCTTCGGAAGAGATCGGTACATAACCGAAGAACAGGCCAGAAGGCTCCGCTCCGTAGTTGATTACTTCAGCGACGAAGACGTTGCAAAACTTGCAGACACCGAATCCAGAACCAAACACGACGTCAAGGCTGTTGAATACTTCGTCCGCGACAAGCTCACCGAAATCGACCGCGAAGATCTTCACGAACTAGCTCACTTCGCAGCAACCAGCGAAGACATAAATAACCTCTCCTATGCGCTGATCATCAAAGACGCGCTCAACAAGGTTTGGCTCCCAAAGGCCAAACAAATAGTTGCAACCCTCACCGACCTTGCCGGCTCTTATGCGAGTGTTCCGATGCTTGCAAGAACCCACGGGCAGCCTGCAACTCCAACCACCATGGGCAAGGAAATTGCCGTGTTCGCTCACCGACTTTCTCGTCAGCTAAAAAGAATTGAAGCAACCGAGTATCTTGGAAAATTCTCCGGTGCCACTGGAACATATTCGGCTCACGTGGTCGCCGTCCCAGACGCTAACTGGCCGGAGCTTTCAGCCGAGCTGGTTTCAACACTTGGATTGAAATTCAACCCGCTGACCACCCAGATCGAATCCCACGACTGGCAAGCCGAGCTATACACAGCCGTTGCACACTTCAACAGAATCCTTCACAACCTTGCAACAGACATCTGGAGCTATATCTCAATTGGATACTTCAAACAGATTCCGGTGAAGGGTGCAACGGGGTCTTCGACCATGCCACACAAGATCAATCCGATCAGGTTTGAAAATGCCGAAGCTAATCTTGAAATCTCAAACGCCCTGTTCGATGTTCTGGCTGCAACTCTGGTGACCTCAAGGCTCCAAAGAGATCTAACCGACTCTTCTTCTCAAAGAAACATCGGGGTGGCATTTGGGCACTCGCTTCTCGCCCTAGACAACATCGCCAAGGGACTGACCGAGATTGAGGTCGCCGAGTCGGTAATGGCCGCCGACCTAGCCGACAACTGGGAAGTATTGGCCGAAGCGATTCAGACAGTGATTCGTGCCGAGGTGGCGGCGGGTCGATCAACTATTTCTAATCCGTATGATCTTTTGAAGGATCTAACAAGAGGTAAGAGACTAACTCGCGAGGATCTTGCGAACTTTATTATCAAACTAGATATCGAACAGGCCGCTAAAGACCGCTTGCTGGTTTTATCCCCGAAGGATTACATCGGCCTGGCTTCGAAGCTGGCGCAGAGTCTCTAGATAAGAGTCTTTAGGAAGCAGAGACTTTAGAGAGCTCTAGTTCTAACGGGCTTTTGTTAGCTAAGAACTTGCTTGTCCGGATCGTTGTTGTTGTCCGGAACCATAAGCGCCATGGTTGAGATAAAAACCAGGGCAACAATGAATGTCAATCCGCCCCAGATAAGTGCTGACTCAATCATTCGAACACCGAAGTAAACCAGGGTTCCAACGAATGCGCCAGCAACAGCTGACAGGGTCAAAAAAGTTGTTACTTTTGTTTTTCTGGGCATAGTCAAAGCCTAAAGCTATTTACTTGGTGTGGCGGCGGCTATTGCCAAGTGAATTCCACTAAGCGCAAGGTAAGCACCGAAGAATCCAACCGCTGAAACGATGTCTAGTGGTGCAACCAAGAACAGCAGTCCCAGTAGCAGTGAGAGACCGGCATTTATGAGCGCATCCTTGCCGTTCCTAGTCTTGAGGCCCGAACGCCTAGCAAGATAAAGCTCGAAAGCTCCGGCGACTAGCCCCCAGCCTGTGACTAGGTAAATAAAGGCCATGGCTTGGGCGAAGGGATCGGTTGAGGGAATAAGAAGTGCAGAAACTCCAACAATCAAGGCAACAACGCTAAGCGGCAGAGACTCAACCGAAGTTAATCCTTTGCCCCAGATGGCACTACCAACTGAATTCAAAATTGCGTAGCCGATTCCAAAAATTGCTAAGGCGAGAAGTCCGGTTGTTGCCGAGTGAGATTGGCTGAAGGTAATAAAGATTCCGACGGAAAGAGAAATTGCAGCCCGAAGGGCCACTGCAATCTTCATTCACTAAACCTTCATGTTTACAAAGCGCGAGTAGTGTCCTTGGAAGGCGACGGTGACTAGTCCCGTTGGACCGGATCGCTGCTTCGCCAAAATCAAATCCGCTTCACCGGCTCTGGGGTGCTCGGAGTCTCCGATTGCTTCGCGGTGAAGCAAGATGACAACGTCGGCGTCCTGCTCGAGGGAACCAGATTCACGAAGGTGGGAAATTTCAGGTTTCTTGTCTTTGGTCTGCTCGGCCTGACGGTTTAGCTGCGAGAGCGCAACAACTGGAATGTCTAGCTCCTTGGATAAAAGCTTTAGTGCACGAGAGAACTCTGAAACTTCCTGCTGACGTGATTCAACTTTCTTACCTGAGGTAAGAAGCTGCAGGTAGTCAATCACAATCATCTTTAGTCCAACGCGCTGCGCAAGACGACGGCACTTCGCACGAATTTCTACCAGAGTCATGTTCGGTGAGTCATCAATGTATAGCGGAGCATCGTTGATGCGACCTCTAACCTGCGCAAGTTTGGTCCAGTCTGAGTCTGCGATATTTCCCTTACGCATTGACTGCAAAGGAATTGAAGATTCTGCAGAGAGCATACGCATCGCAATTTCTGCTCTACCCATTTCAAGTGAGAAGAAAAGAGTTGACTTGCCTTGAGCAATCGCTGCGTTTCTTGCGATGTCGAGAGCGAAGGTTGACTTACCCATCGCGGGACGAGCTGCAACAATGATTAGTTGTCCGGGGTGGAAGCCGTTAGTCAGTGAGTCAAGTTCGGTGAATCCGGTTGGAACACCGACTAGATCGCCGTCTTGGTTTTGCGCAGCTTCAATTTCTGAAATCGCCGCTTCAATTGAATCACTTAGAGCTACGTAGTCTTCGCTCGCACCAGATTGTGTGACGCGGTAAACATCTTCCTGGGCCTGGTTGACTAGATCTTCAACTTCACCCTCGTTGGCATAACCAAGTTGTGCGATGCGAGTTCCAACTTCAACAAGTCTGCGAAGAGTTGCTTTCTCAGCAACGATCTTTGCGTAGAACGAAGCATTCGCCGCGGTTGGAACTGTGGAAGTTAAAGTGTGCAGATAATCTGCACCACCTGATCGAACCAGGCTTCCGGTTTTTACAAGTTGATCTGTAACTGTGATGACGTCTGTTGGTTCACCGGTTCCGTACAGAGTAAGAAGTGCATCAAAAATAATTTGGTGCTTCGGCGCATAAAAATCTGCGCCGTGCACATACTCAAAAACTTCAGCAACAGCTTCTTGAGAGATCAACATCGCACCAAGAGTGGACTGCTCTGCGAGCAAGTCATGAGGGAGCACTCGGTCTGTGGATCGCCCCGGTTCTACCGGTAGTACGGGCGCCAAAGACATCTGTTGCTCCTAAAGGTGGTGGTAATAGCTTGTCTAGCATCCACCACTGACAAACCCTGAGAAAACCGCGGTGTGCATAACACTGTGGATAACTCGGGGAAAACACTCTAATAAACCCCCGAAAAGTGTTGAAACTGCTGTGGAAAAATATTTATTTTCGATGCTAGAGGCCAATAAACACCGGGGTTTTGACTGTTGATAACTAATTACGAGCAAACTCTCAAGATAACCCTGAGGGTTGTGGATAAGCACGCCAATCGGGATCAAATTAGGGAGTTAACCGCAGGTTATCCACAACCACCTTAAATGGCTCAAAAATGGGCTCAGAATGACTAAACCCCGAGCCATTGGTCCGGGGTTTAGTTCGATGCTTTGAAAGGTTTTACTTCTTAGCAACAACCTTCAGCTTGATGGTGGCAACCATGTCGCCGTGCAGACGCACGGTGGCTAGGTATTCGCCAACTGAGCGAATTGGGTTTGGGATTTCAACCTTGCGCTTATCGATGGATCCGATGCCTGCATCGGCAACAGCCTGAGCGATGTCGCCGGTCTTGACAGAACCAAATAGTCTGCCGCCAACGCCAGCCTTGACGGATAGCTTGACTGAACCTTCTTCGAGGCGAGCCTTTAGGGTCTGCGCTTCTTCAACGGTTGCTAGCTGACGTGCGTCGCGGGCTGCGCGGATCGAGGCAACCTGCTTCTCGCCGCCCTTGCTCCAAACAACAGCAAAGCCACGTGGAAGTAGGTAGTTGCGTGCGTAGCCGTTCTTAACTTCAACGACGTCGCCTGCAGCACCGAGTCCTGAGACCTCGTTTGTGAGAATGATTTTTGACATGTTTCTAGTTCTCCTTAGCGGCCAGCACCGGCGTATGGCAAAAGAGCCATTTCGCGTGCGTTCTTGATTGCGGTTGCGATGAGGCGCTGTTCCTGAACAGAAACACCGGTGATTCGACGAGCGCGAATCTTGCCGCGGTCTGAGATGAATTTTCTCAGTGTGGCAACGTCTTTGTAGTCGATGATTCCGACCTTCATGAATTTAACCGGAGCTAGTTTGTCTAGCTTCGAGTTACGAGATGGTTTACGACGTGGGTCGGTTTTTCCAGCCATTTGTTTTATTCTCCGTTTCTAAAAATTAAAAAGGTGTGTCGTCTGATGCGGGAGCACCCGGGTTTGCCCAGCCGTCATCGGCTTTTGCAGCAGCAGGTGCTGCCGGGGTGTTGGCCCAGGGATCAGCCTGAACCTGTGCGGGGGATCCTTCGCGAGCGCGACGGGTCACACTTGCAGTGGCATAACGCAAAGATGGACCGATTTCTTCGATCTCAACTTCTAGAGACGCTCTGGCTTCGCCAGATGCAGCGGTGTATGCAGAAGGTGCCTTCAGGCGACCGGTGACAACAACGCGGGCACCCTTGGTCAGTGACTGAGCTACGTTCTCGGCAAGTTCACGCCAAGCGGTGCAGCGCACCCAAACAGTTTCGCCATCTTCCCAGGCGTTGGTCTGACGGTTCATAACGCGAGGAGTTGATGCAACTCTTACACTGGCAACCGCAATACCGGCTTGGGTGTAACGAAGTTCCGGGTCGTCGGCAATGTTGCCAACTACTGTGATGCTTACTTCGCCGGCCATGACTTACTCCGCCTTTGCTTCTGCCTGAGCTGGCTCAGAGGCGGTAGCTTCGGAAGCTACATCAGCTGGTGCATCGGTCTTGGCTTCTGAGCGCTTAGGAGCAGGCTTGTCGGAAGAGTCTTTTCTTGGACCCTTGCGAGCTGGGCGCTCGGATGGCTTCTCAGCAACGTATTCGATTGGTGTGATCGAGAACTGAACATCCTCGGCGCGAAGCACCTTGGTTCTCATGACAGCTTCGGAAAGGTTTAGCTGACGGTCAAGCTCGATAACTGCTTCCGAGGGAGCGGTCATGTTGACAACCGCGTAGATACCTTCGGTCTTTTTCTGGATTTCGTAAGCCAAACGGCGTCTTCCCCAGATGTTCATGGAATCAACGGTGCCCTTGGCAGCGGTGATTACCTTGAGGAATTTTTGGATGGATGGCTCTACAGTTTTTTCTTCAACCGACGGGTCGAGAATAACCATGAGTTCGTACTGATGCATAGCTAACCCACCTCCTTTGGACTAGAGCGGCCATGGACTTTCCATGACAGGAGGGTATAAATGACATCTTGAGGCCCCAAGGATCTAGGGCAACTTCACAAGCTTAGCCCTTCGGCCACCACTCAAGCAAGCGCTTTTTGGCTTCCTCGGGCCCTAGCGGGCCATTTTCGATCCGGAGCTCGAGCAAATACTTATAGGCCTTACCAACCTTGGGACCAGCCGGGATATCGAGTATTTCCATGATTTCCTCGCCGCTTAGATCCGGCCTCATGGCGTTGAGCTGCTCTTCCGCCATTACCTTCTCTATGCGCGCCTCAAGATCGTCGTAGGCATGGGAGAGGATCTCGGCCTTTCGCTTATTGCGGGTCGTGACGTCCGAGCGAGTCAAGATATGCAACCTGACCAACTGGTCGCCGGCGTCACGAACATACCTTCTTATAGCGGCATCGGTCCAGGCCTGATCGCTGTATCCGAAGAACCTCAAATGGAGCTCAACAAGCAAAGAAACTGCCTTGATGGTGTCGTTATCAAACTTGAGTTCCTTCATGCGCTTTTTGGCAAGCTTTGAACCAACAACGTCGTGGTGGTAAAAACTCACCGCGCCACCTGGTTCTAGCTTTCGGGTGGCGGGCTTGCCGATATCGTGCATCAATGCTGCAAACCTCAACACAAAGTCGGGTTCTAGTCCGTAGTCGTGCTCGTAGTCGATGGCTTGCTCAACAACCGTGAGGGTGTGCTCATAGACATCCTTGTGGTGGTGGTGCTCATCAACTTCAAGCTTTAGTGCCGGAAGCTCCGGCAAAACAATCTCAGCAAGACCGGAGTCAACCAAAGCCTCAAGGCCTTTTCTTGGAAAAGCACCAAGCATCAGCTTTTGAAGCTCTGCTTGGATGCGCTCAGCGGAGATGATGCTCATGCGCTCACGCATGGCTCCCATTGCTTCAAATGTTTCCGGTTCTATTTCAAATCCCAGTTGAGAAACAAACCTTGCACCCCGCATCATGCGAAGCGGGTCATCTCCGAAGGAGTCCTCTGGTTTTCCTGGGGTTTTTAGAACCTCATCCATCAAGTCCCGAAGTCCTCCGAATGGATCGACAAAGACGCGCTCTGGAAGTCTTAGCGCCATCGAGTTCACAGTGAAGTCGCGCCGCTTTAGATCTTCGACCAAATCGGTTCCGAAGCGAACCTCTGGCTTTCTCGAGTCTTTGTCGTAGGCATCGGTTCGGTAGGTTGTGATTTCGATCTGGTCGTTGCCGATCCGGCAGCCGATGGTTCCGTATTCCTTGCCGATTTCCCAGTGGGTATCGACTTTTCCTTTAATAAGTTCAAGTATTTGATCGGGGGTGGCATTTGTTGTTAGGTCAACATCGGGTGCGACCCTTCCTAAAATTGCGTCCCTAACCGGTCCGCCGACTAGAGCAAGTTCAAAGCCGGCTTTTGAAAACAGTTCCCCGAGCTTTGTTAGTAAAGCGGTCGAGGTGACCTGCTCTAGGTTTTTCATTGCGTCGGCGGTTTCCATCGGTACCAGCTTGCCATAACCGCTTTGGTATCTAGGGTTCACGGGGCTTGGGGTCTAAGCCAAATAGCGCCCAAGGTTAGAGTAGAAAGATGGAATCCAAATCTTCAAGCTCCGAGGTATCGGCTGGCGGCTTTGTGATTTCCAATAGCGACGGTTCTCTTGTTGCTCTGATGGCGAGGTTTAACCGCGGGGGCAAACTCGAGTGGTGCATACCCAAGGGTCACCTAGAAGCCGATGAGACAAATGAGCAGGCTGCCCTTCGAGAGGTGTTTGAAGAAACTGGCCTAGAGGCCAAAATAATTAATTACCTTGGCGAGGTGAGCTACCAGTTCATTCAGTCCGGGACAAGAATTAGCAAAACGGTTCACGTTTATTTGATGGAGCAAACCGGTGGCGAGCTCAGCTTCGACAAAGACCCTCACAAAGAAGCCAGTGAGCTTGAGTGGGTGCGTGTCTCAGAGCTTCTTACTAGGCTTTCTCATAGCAACGAACGTCGCATCGCCAAAATGGCAGTAGAACTTATTGAGGCCCGCAGTTGAGAAGAGTAGCTCTGGTACTAATCATTGCTATGGCCGCATCCCTGGGGTTGGCGGCCATGCCAGCACTCCCAACCGAGCTAACCGAAACAGACACCGGTCAAATCTCAATCGTAAAGGGCTCGACCATTAACCTGGTCTCTCGTGAGTCGAGCTTTCCCGTTCCAGTCACAAACGATTTGCCAGGTGAGGTTCGGGTGATCGTACACCTTCGCTCAAGCTCTCCGAAGGTGGTGGTGGAAGAATCCACCGTTCAGCTGGTGATTCCCGCGGGAACCACCATGAACGCCCAGTTCCCAATTCGAGCAATCGGAAGTGGCGATGTGGTGATGGTGGCTTGGCTCACTGCCCTCTCTGGCTTCGAGCTTGGCAAACGCGTGAACATAAAGCTCACCGTAAACCCCGATATCGAAACTGCGGCAATAGTGTTGTTTTTGAGCTTTGTGGCAGTTCTGTTCGTGATTGGAACAATCAGAACCGTGCGACGAAGAAAAACTTCTTAAGGATTTTCTCATGGGTGTTGCCAGATCTTCGATCATTATGGCCGGTGGCACCATCGCCTCCCGAATACTCGGGTTTATAAGAACCGTTGTCTTAGCCTTAACAATTGGAGTGACAACGGATGCGGCCGATGCTTTTGGAGTTGCGAACCAACTTCCTAATAACGTCTATGCCATTATCGCCGGCGGTGTCCTCTCCGCTGTTTTGGTTCCACAGATCGTAAAAGCCAGAGCGCACAAAGACGAAGGTCACGGCTACATCGACCGGTTGCTAACGCTCGCAATTTCGGTCTTTGCTGTTGTCACAATCGCCGCCACCTTGGCAGCTCCTTTTCTGGTTTCCATCTATACAACCGGCTGGTCCCCGGCGCAGCTAGCTTTGGCAACGGCCTTTGCCTACTGGTGCTTACCGCAACTGTTTTTCTACGGCCTTTACTCGATGCTCGGCGAGGTGCTAAACGCAAGAAGTTACTTCGGTCCTTTTATGTGGGCGCCGGTACTTAGCAACTTAGTTGGACTGGTCGGCTGGGTTAGCTTTTTGCTTATCTTTGGCGCTGACCCAACAGGACAAAGAACAGTCGAGCAGTGGTCTCAGGCCGAGATTGCGCTGCTTGCCGGATCATCAACTCTCGGTGTAATAGCCCAGGCTTTGATTTTGTTTTTCTTCTGGAGAAAAATTGGAATTAGATTCTCCTTCAACTTCTCCTGGAGGGGAGTTGGACTTCGTCCAGCCATTAAGGCTGCCGGTTGGTCACTAGCAATGGTTTTGGTTTCTCAAATCGGTGGGCTGGTTCAAACAGTTGTTGCATCTCGTGCAGTATCCGACCGAGGAGAAGGACCCGCGATTGCATCGATTGCAGCGATGGCAATCGCGTGGCTTATTTTTATGCTTCCGCACTCGGTCGTCACCGTGTCGGTTGCAACCGCTTACTTCACCAAGATGAGCGAGCACGTTCAGAAAAAGCAGATGCACCTGATGAAAGATGATCTTCGATCGGCTCTTCGGATTGTGGTTCTAGTAAATATGTTTTCCTCAATTGCGCTGATACTTCTTTCTTTGCCGGTGGCAAGAGTGTTCGTTGGCGAGTATGACTCGACAGTTGCCTTGGGCAATGTTTTGTTCGCAACAATGTTTGGGCTAATTCCTTTCGGGATGGTGTTTATGTTCCAGCGAGCTTTCTACGCGCTGGAAGATACTAGGACCCCTTTTGTTTTTACCTCGGTGCAGATTGCTTTTCACATCGCAGGTTCGATTTACCTTTTCTTCACCATGGAGTCGCAGTTTTTGGTTATGTCACTGGCGGCACTTACTAGCCTCACGATTTCTATCCAAGCGCTAACTGCGTATCTTTTACTTCGCCGAAGAATAGGCGAAATAGGTGCTTCGCCCAAGGGTCACGCTCTAACGCTCCGAGTAATTGTTGCTGGGCTCGTGACTTTTGCGGTTGGAACCGCATCGGTTGTTGGTTTGGGCGGAATTCGACCGGACAGCTTTGCCGTCGGCACTATCGCTGGTGCCGTTGGGGTGATCTTTGTTGCCGGAATGGCGATGCTTGTTAGCTACGTAATAGCCCTGAAACTACTCAAGGTCCCAGAGATTGATCGGGCCATTGACGGAATCGCTGGAATACTCCGCCGCTAAGCTTGGTTGTTGGCTGGTGGGGCCAAAAGCCCAAAAAGTAAGGTTTGGAGAGTATAAAGTTGCGCGAAGTAATCATCATTGGATCGGGACCCGCCGGATACACGGCAGCCATCTATGCAGCAAGAGCGGGGCTAAAGCCCCTAATGATTGCCTCCAGCGTTGAGCCAGGTGGCGAACTCATGAAGACCACCGATGTTGAAAACTACCCGGGTTTCCCGGATGGACTCCTTGGTCCAGATCTGATGACCAAGTTTCAGGAGCAGGCCGAAAGATTCGGCACCGAGGTTATGCTTCAGGACGTTGTTGAGGTTGACCTAAAGGCCAATCCAAAGATTGTGAAGTGTGGCAACGGAGATGTATTCGAGGCCAAGGCCATTATCTTGGCAACTGGTGCTGCCTACCGCGAACTTGGTCTTCCCAACGAAAAGGCCCTTTCTGGCCACGGCGTTAGCTGGTGTGCGACCTGTGACGGTTTCTTCTTTAGGGAGAAGACCATTGCGGTGGTTGGCGGTGGCGACTCGGCCATGGAAGAAGCACTGTTTTTGACTCGCTTCGCGAGCAAGGTTTATGTAATTCACCGTCGCGACACCCTCAAAGCTTCAAAGATCATGCAGGACCGCGCCAAGGAGAACCCAAAGATTGAGTTTGTCTGGAACAAGGGCGTCGAGGAACTCCTCGGAGATCCTAAGTTGACCGGAGTGAAGCTAAAGGACACCGTCACGGGAGAAATCTCTCAGATGGACCTGGACGGACTGTTTATTGCGATCGGTAATGACCCTAGGGTTTGGTTGGTTGAGAACCAGCTCGAGCTAACGGAAGAAAAGTTCATCAAGGTTGATGGCAGGTCTTCGAAGACCACCATCGACGGTGTTTTCGCCTGCGGCGATGTGATTGACCCAACCTACCGTCAGGCAATTACTGCAGCTGGCTCAGGTTGCGTTGCAGCCCTTGACGCCGAGCACTTCATCTCAACACACTAGGAAAACAATCTAAGGAGTATAAATGTCAGCCAAGTCAGTCACCACAGCAACCTTCCAGGCCGATGTCCTGGATAACGTAAAGCCAGTAATGGTGGACTTCTGGGCGGAGTGGTGTGGGCCTTGCCGCATGGTTTCTCCAATCCTCGATGAGATTGCCGCCGAGTACTCAGACAAGATCGACATCGTCAAAGTAAACGTCGACGAAGAGCCCGAGCTTGCCATGAAATATGGCGTAACCGGAATTCCCATGATGGCGGTTTTCCAAGGTGGTGCCATCGCGAAACAAATGGTTGGTGCTCGTCCGAAGGTGGCCATAGTTGAGGACCTAGCTCCTTTCTTGGCATAGCTAGAATTGTGGGAAACCTGATTTCCCAAACGAAGTGAGCCATGTCAAAACAAGAGGGCGAAAGATTCGATCACTGGATCGATAGCTACGCCAAACGTGCTGACGCCCTTTCTATTTCTGAAGTTAGAGCCCTTTTCGCCGTGGTTTCAAGACCAGAGGTTGTTTCCCTAGCGGGGGGCATGCCAAATGTTTCTTCTCTACCTGAGGAGCTAATCACCGAGAGCTTTGAAAAGCTCATGCTCTCAAGGGGTGACATGGCGCTGCAGTATGGCGGAGGCCAGGGCGATCTAACCCTCAGGGAACAAATCCACGACATCATGGCCCTCGAGGGAATTCACTCGAGCGTCGAAGACCTCATCGTGACAACCGGCTCCCAGCACGGACTTGAATTGCTTGCCGGATTATTTTTGGACGAGGGCGATGTAGTTATCGCCGAGGGTCCCTCCTACGTTGGAGCACTCGGCATCTTCCGTCATTACTTAGCTGAAGTTGAGCACGTTTATACCGACAATGACGGAATGTCGCCGGAGGCCCTCGAAGAGTCAATTGCGAAGCTCAAAAAGGCCGGTAAAAAAATAAAGCTTTTGTATTTGGTTCCAGCCTTTGCCAATCCTTCCGGTGTGACGCTATCGAACAAAAGACGTCCTGAGATATTGGCGATTGCCAAGAAAAACAATATTGTGGTGGTCGAGGATAACCCCTACGGCCTTTTGTATTTTGACAAGAAGCCTCCCAAGGCGTTGCGCTCAATGGATGACGATGTCATCTATCTCGGCTCATTTTCCAAGATCCTGGTTCCTGGC
>NZ_JBASXC010000089.1:0-2063 GCF_049276775.1 Rhodoluna sp. | reverse complement strand
GTCGCCGGGGCATTCAGGGGCGTCACTATTTTGATTGCCGAACTTATCACCGGACAGCATCAGGCCGGCGAGGAGTTCTATCGGCTTCTGGGTGGTCCGGTATTCACCTTTGTAACCCTCACGGTTGGAGCCGTCTTGGCCTCGAACTACCAAAGACACAGAGAATCACTCTCGGCACTGGCCGACGAGCGCTACCGCTTGCAGATTAGAACCGCTGGCATCAGGGCCAAGGTCCAAATTCAGCGCGATGAACTTCAAAGTAAAGTTAGAAATCTCCTTGATCCGGCGATAGCAAAAATCCAAGCTAATTTATCCGGGCAGTCATCGATCGCAGTAATCAACTCTCTGCAATCAACGGTGGACGAGGTGGTTCGACCACTGAGTCTTGAGGTGGCGGACACGACCGATGAATTAGAGGCGGTATCGGGTAAAGCTGTTCTGAAAGAAAAAGCTGCGATACCGAAACGAATAATGCTTGGGGAATTCTTGGTTCCGTTCTGGGCAGCGCTTATAAGCTCAGTTATTTCTACCCCGGTAGCTTTTATCTTTGAAGAGCCGTTGGGCGCACTCTCGATTATCGCAAGCATTTTCGCCTCTTTGTTTTTGTGCCTAGGCCTAATACAAAAACTAACAATGTCTGTTCCCATCAAACCGGAATTGGCCTGCGTAATCGTTCCGGTTATTTACACAATTTCACTATCGCCCATATATCTGATTGCAGACTTACTGGACTGGGCTGTAAGCGTTGAGCAGATTCATTCACTGCTGCTTTTTGGAGCTGTGGTTGGAGGGACCGCATTTGCAGCCCAGTTTGCTCAGCTGCAGAGAAAAACCACCACAGAGAAACTGGCGGCTGTGAACCAGGAGCTCGAAATCCTAAACGCCTCACTCCGTCAAGAGCTTTGGCTAAATCGTCGCCGGACCGCATCGGTCCTGCACGGCCCGGTCCAAGCGGCCCTATTTGCATCGGCTATGAAGCTTTCCCAAACGGCCGAACCAACACCGGAGCTTGTTGTTGAGGTGGAAAGAGATATTCAAGACGCGCTTGAAAAACTCAACAACCCGAACAACCTAGAGGGTGAAGAAATCTCAACTGTGCTTGAGCAGATCGTTGAGATCTGGTCCGATGCTGCCCAGATCACAATTTCATTTTCTGAAGAGCTCGAGCGAGCTCTCTTACGCAAGCCGCTTGCCAGCGAAGCCCTGATCGAAATATCCAGAGAGTTTATAAATAACGCCATCAAGCACGGCAAGGCGGAAACAGTGTCGCTTCGAGTTTTCAAAGTTGACCCATATCGCCTAGGGGTTGAGGTCACCGACGACGGTCAGGGTGCTCCTCCCGGAGCTAAACCGGGCTTTGGCTCTAAGCTTCTCACCGAGCTAAGTCTCAGCTGGAACCAGAGCCGAGTGGAAAACAAAACAGTTTCCTACGCCGAGATAGTTTTGGGTCAAGACAACTGGAACTAGAGGGTTGCAAGCAAAGCTTTTAGCTCAGCTTTCGTTGGAGGCTCCGCTCCGGTTTTCTCGCAGGCCATGCTGGCCGCAATCCCAGAAACCCTAGCTATCTCAGAAAGCTCGGAATCGGAAACCCTCTCGAGCCTCTCAAAGGCTTTTGATCCAAGAGCCGAAAGTTGCTCAAGCTGAATCAGAGTATTCGCACAAAAAGTATCCCCCGCACCAACGGTGTCCTGGACCTGGACTTTTCTGGAAGCAACGTCGATTCGGGTGTTGCCCCTGCGGTAGACGCTTACGCCATCCCCGCCTCGGGTGACAAACACGATCTTCGCGGTGTCACCAATCCAGTCCCAGGCAATCTGGTCAATTGCGCCGCCACTATCTGCTGCACCTTCCAAACCGTATAGCCAAGCGATGTCGTCGTCGGAGGCTTTGATGAGGTGAGAAAAGGAGTTCACGCGCTCTACGCGCTCACGCTCTTCTGCTACCTCAAATCCCAGGGCCGGACGAACGTTTATGTCGTGCGAAATGGTTAGTAGCTACTGGTTAAAGAACGCTTTCGCCCAGGTTTCGATAACTGCGTTTCCAGGAGGCATTGCCATCGTCAA
>NZ_JBASXC010000088.1:0-1632 GCF_049276775.1 Rhodoluna sp. | reverse complement strand
CAGGGGAGTGTCCTTGGTCGGTTCTTGGTCGACCCGCGGCCGAGCAGTGTCCTCACTCGCGCTGAAGTCTTTAGCAAGCCTATTCTGAATGCTTTTTGGCGTGCTTTGCGACGTGCGTCGGCATAGTCCCGGGGGGAATGCTGCGCCAGGGTTCGCTTTACACTGGTGTCCACAAACTAGGGCCACAGATCCTTGTTTCCACCTTGAAGGTGAACTCCACCCGCGAGGACGCGTCGTCCATTCTGTTTAGTGAAGTAGCGACGACCCTGTCGGGTGGTGACCTTCTTCCCCAGTGTGCTCATCACTAAGCCTTGGGGCTATCCGATGTTTTCGCAAAAGATGATGTCGTCTCGCTCAGCGGCGCCCAGGTCCTCCAGTGCGTGGTAGCGGGCATACACACCAAACGCGGCCATGTCGCTGACATGCGGAACACCGGCATCGTTGGATTCCCGCACGAAGTCTTTCAGGCTCTCAAGCCCCCTCTCGGTGCGGAAGCTCTCTGTCAGAAAGTCCGCGAAGTCGACGAGCGCTTTGGTGGTGAGAAAAAATGTGAATTGCGGGCCTACGGAGTCAACCACCGTCATCGGAGTCGACAGGTGTGGTGCCACATTGCCCATTGCTTGGTAGAGGTAGGCGTCCGAGTCAAGAACCACGAAGGGCCCGCCCAACGACCGAGCCTCGCAGAAAGATAAAACATAAAACCAGCGTTGGAAATTCAAAAGCTCGTAGTCAAAGCCGTTATTCCCTTCAAATCGGAATATCTGTGCGAAGGCATCGGCGCGAGCTGAGTAGTCATCGAGATGCGCATAGCCCACCACAGAGCGGATTTCGGGTGGGAGCAACTCTCTCGGCTGATCGCCGAGGACGACAATCGAGGAATCAGAATCTGTTGCGAGGGCCTGAAGGATAGATGCTCGAACGTAAGGCTGCAGGGGACCCCGATGGATAAAGAAGACTGTGCCTCTGCTGTCTGCTGGAATCATGAGCCGTTCTACCCTGTCGTGCGGCTGGTGGGCCCCGTCGGGCTCGAACCGACGACCCACGGATTAAAAGTCCGTTGCTCTGCCAACTGAGCTAGAGGCCCAGGAACAGTGTACTTACCCGTGGCCTGCTGGCGCGAAAACGGTACAGGGCAGTTCTGGAAGGTGTAATAGAGTGTGGTGTTTGTTGTTTTCGTTTCTATGTCAAGGAATCTCATGGACCTCTCTCTCCGTTCTTCGCTAGCGCTTGTCTCCGTATCCTTGCTCACACTCGTGGGGTGTGCTGTGGAGGAGCCCGTGGAAGACGAAGTCATTGAAGTTGTCCAAGAAGAAGCAGTCGAAGAGCCTGAGCCACTTCGCCACCCCTTCACTGGGGTAGAGCTGGGCGGCGACGTTGTTACAGGTCCCAGCATTGCAATCAAGATTGACAACACTGCTGCGGGCAGGCCTCAGGTAGGCATAGCTGCAGCGGACATCGTTTTCGAAGAACTCGTGGAGGGCGGTGTCACTCGCTACCTTGCGGTATACCACACTGCAGTCCCCGATGAAGTCGGACCGGTTCGCTCTGGACGCCCGCAGGACGCTGATTTGGTTCGGTCGCTCGGAGGAATTTTTGTTTTCTCCGGTGTGGGAAATGCCAACGTCCGAGAAA
>NZ_JBASXC010000087.1:0-11338 GCF_049276775.1 Rhodoluna sp. | reverse complement strand
AGCCATGACTAAAGCTCCGCGACGAGGAGGGCCGAATTTAGGCCTCGTCGCGGCCACTAAGTAGTAGCTCGAAGAACACGTTCATAACGCTAGCACTTAAAAGCCAAGCTTTCCCAGCTGCTTTGGGTCCCTTTGCCACTCGTGGGCAATCTTTACGCGCAGGCTCAAAAATACCCTGGCTCCCAAGAGCGCCTCTATTTCCTTGCGAGAGCGGGTCCCGACATCCTTCAGTCGCTCACCACCCTTACCCAGCACAATCCCTTTTTGGCTGTCCCTCTCCACAAAGATATTGGCGTGAATGTCTATCAAATCCGAATCTTGACGCTTTTTCATCTCGTCCATGGTGACGGCCAAAGAGTGAGGGAGCTCGTGCCTAACTCCCTCGAGGGATGCCTCGCGAATCAATTCACAAATCCTGGACTCAATCGATTCATCGGTGTTTATGTCCTTCGGGTAAAGCTCAGGAGAAACTGGCATCAGGTCCAATAGCAACTTTGTTAGCTCCTCAAGCTGTTCACCCCCAATCGCCGACACTGGAATGATTTCGGCCCAGTCACGAAGTTTTGAAACTTCCATTAGCTGATTAGCCAGCGACTCTCTGGAAACAGTCTCGCTCTTGGTGACTATGGCAACGAGCTTTGCTCTTCTAAAATCCCCAAGCTGTTCATTGATGAATCGATCCCCGGGGCCAATTTTGTCGCCAGCTGGAAAACACATTCCAATCACGTCTACCTCGGAAAGTGTCGAGGCAACTAAATCGTTTAATCGCTGACCCAGCAGGGTGCGCGGGCGATGAAGCCCAGGAGTATCAACGATGATTAGTTGACCCTCGGGTAAGTGGACAATGCCACGAATGGCTCTTCTTGTGGTTTGAGGCTTATCGCTAGTAATCGCAATCTTTTCACCGACTAGAGCGTTGGTGAGAGTTGATTTCCCGACGTTGGGCCTTCCTACAAAAGAGACGAAGCCCGCTCGGAATTCATTAGTCATCGTTTTCAGAATCCTCAACCAGAGGTTTTAGTTGCGCTCTCACTACAACTGTGAGCAGTCGCTTGCCCCGGCCTTCAACTCTATCTGCGGTCAGTTCAAGACCGTGAACCTCAACCTGATCTCCGACTTTGGGCAGTCGCCCAAGCTCTTTGGTGAGTAACCCTCCGACCGAATCTACGTCTTGGTCTTCCAGCTCCATTTCAAATAGTGCGCCGAGTTCAAACAGCGCAAAGCGAGCATTGACCCGGTACAGACCCTCTTCAATCGTCTCAACGTCTGGAATTTCTCGGTCGTACTCATCGACGATGTCTCCAACAAGTTCTTCAATTACATCTTCCATGGTGACAAGGCCAGCTACCCCTCCGTACTCGTCGATAACAATCGCGACGTGGGTAGAGCTGCGCTGCATATCTTGCAACAGATCCTTAAGTGGTTTTGACTCGGGGACAAAAACGGCCTTTCGAGCTAGTTGTTCGGTAGTTTTTTCTAGCATCAATTTCGGGCTCTCGTGCAGCACCTTTGCAACGTCTTTCAGATAAAGCATTCCAAGAATATCGTCAGTGCTTTTTCCAGTCACTGGAAGTCTTGAGTATCCACTTGAAAGAAAAATTGTCATCGCCGAATCGAGGCTGGCATCTGAAGTAATGGTTGCGATGTCAATTCGAGGAACCATAACTTCCCGTGTGATGGTTTCAGAAAATTCCTCAACTGAATCGATGAGCTCTTGCTCATACTCCTCTGCCTCGGTGGAGTCTACTTCTGGCTTTTTGAAAAAATTCAATAAAAAATCGAATCTAGAACTACCTGACAAGCTAAACACTCTCACTCTCGTAGAAGGCTTGAAGAATTGACTTCTGGATTCCAAACATCTCTTTTTCTTCCTCCGGTTCGCTGTGGTCAAAGCCCAAAAGGTGCAAAATGCCGTGGGCGGTTAGGAGCAATATCTCGTTCATGGTTTCGTGACCAGCGGTGTCGGCCTGACGCTCGGCAACCGAAGGGCAGATCACAACATCGCCAAGTAGGCCCGCGGGTGTTGGTTCGTGTTCTGTACCCGGGCGAAGCTCATCCATTGGAAAGCTCAGTACATCGGTCGGTCCGGGCTCGTCCATCCACTGAATGTGAAGGGCCTCCATGGCGGGTTCGTCAACAAAGATAATGGCAAGCTCGGCACCGGGGTGAATCTTCATGCGATCCAAAGCAAAGCCGGCAAGCTTTAGGACTCTTAATTCGTCGACCCTATGGTCAGTCTCGTTACTGATTTCGATACTCACTTTTGAGCATCTTTCTTCGGTTTCTTAGCAGCTAAATCGTAGGCGTCCACAATCTGCCCAACCAATGGATGCCTGATGACATCCTTTGAACTCATTCTGGCGAAGTGAATTCCATCAACAGCATCAAGAACCTTTGAAGCGATGGTCAGGCCAGAAGCTCCCCCGGGTAAGTCAATCTGGGTTATGTCTCCGGTGATTACCATCTTCGAATTGAAGCCCAGGCGGGTCAGAAACATCTTCATCTGCTCACCGGTTGTATTCTGCGCCTCATCCAAAATAATGAACGAATCATTCAGTGTTCTTCCACGCATGTAGGCAAGGGGGGCAACCTCAATTGTTCCAGTGGCAATCAGCTTTGGAACTGAGTCTGGATCTAACATCTCGTGGAGGGCATCAAACAAGGGTCGAAGGTAAGGATCAATCTTCTCTGACAGCGTTCCGGGCAAAAATCCGAGTCTTTCTCCGGCTTCGACCGCAGGCCTGGTCAAGATGATTCGGGAAACCTCCTTGCGCTGCAAAGCCTGCACTGCTTTGGCCATCGCAAGGTATGTCTTTCCGGTTCCGGCTGGGCCAATTCCAAAAACGATGGTGTTTCTATCGATTGCCTCGACATAGCTTTTTTGACCGGTAGTTTTTGGTCTTATCGATTTACCTCTCGAGCTAAGAATGCTCTGAGATAGAAGGTCGGGCTCAGATCTTCTAAGATCGGCTGCAGAGATTTCGGATCCGGTGCTGACCGCTGCAATTATTTGCCTAATTCTTGTCTCGGCCTTGGCCACTTCAGAACCCAAGCCGGTAATCTCAACCTGGTTGCCGCGCGCCAAAAACTTCACATCAGGGAAGCTTTCCTCTATGACCCTCAGAAGGCGATCCTCCGGACCAAATACAAACACCGGGTCAACGCCCGATATTTCAACAACTACAGTGGTCGAATCTCTGGATTCAGAAACGGTCAAGAGCCGTCCTTTGCAGTGTCGGAAATCACGTGTGCGTGAGCGTGAAACACCGTTTGCCCAGCCTCGGCGCCGGTATTGAATTGAAGCTTGAAAGAGCCCGACGTGAACTTTTTAGCAAGATCGGTAGCTGTTTTTAGAACCTCGGACAAAATCTGGGGAGCATTCTGCGAAAGTTCGGCAACGTCTTTGTGGTGCGCTTTGGGGATAATCAAAAGATGGACCTTGGCAAGCGGGGCGATGTCCCAAAACGCCAGGGTGTTCGCAGTTTCTGCAACGAACTCGGTCGTTATCTCGCGAGAAACGATTTTGCAGAAACTACAGCTTGCTTCACTCATGCTCATAAGTCTAGTTTTTTGCCGGCGCGGCTAAACCCAATCCCCCAACTTTGCCTGAAGGTAGGAAACTGCCGCCATTCCGGCCGTTGAGGTGCGAAGGACTCCGCTTCCAAGGCGCACGGAACTAAAGCCCGCCTTTTTGAACGACTCCAATTCTTGCTCCGAAATCCCTCCTTCGGGGCCCACCACAATGGCTACTTTCCCCGCAGCTTGCGGGTTTATTTCAGTTATCGATTTTTCGGCCTCGGGGTCCAGAATCAGCACCTGATCAAACGCTTCAAGAGCTGAAATAAGTTCCTGGCTGTCCAGCACCTGATCAACTCTGGGGATGAAAGCCCGAAGCGACTGCTTGGCAGCCTCGGTGACGATTGTCTGCCAGCGAGCTTGACCCTTCTGCTTTTTTTCAGCTTTCCAGATTGAAATCGATCGATCCGCCTGCCAGGGAATCACCCCGAATAATCCAAGCTCGGTGCAGGCCTGAATCGCGAGCTCGTCGCGATCACCCTTGGCTAGAGCTTGAACCAAAAAAAGTTGTGACTTAGGGGCCAAGACTTGCTCGATGCTCTCAATGGACATCTCCAAGGTTTCTTTTTTAACCTTTGTGACCGTGCCTCGAATCTTTACCCCAAGTCCGTCACTAATCGCAATTGACTCACCGATAGTCAAACGCCGAGCACTTACCGCATGCTTAGCCTCTGGGCCTCCGAGAGTAAAAGATGAGCCCACCGCACTGTCAGATCCGATGGCTGCAAAAAACAGTGGTTCAACCACGGCGTCGACCCTGGAAAGAGCCTGACTTTCTGATAACTAAACCAGGCGTGTCTGATTTTCTAAGTCCTGCTAGGGAACGAAATAGTTCCTTTTGTTTCGAATCCAGCTTGCTTGGAATCTTTACTTGAATCGTGACGAGCAGATCACCGCGACCGGACTGACGTAATCTACCGAAGCCTTTACCCTTGATTGTCAAGATATCTCCACTTTGACTTCCGGCCGGAACCTGCAATTCAATTTCACCGTCAAAGGTATTGATTTTTGCCATGGTGCCAAGCACGGCATCATGAAGCGGTACTTCAAGTTCGCAAGTTAGTTCATCACCATCACGTCCGAAGTACTGGTCCGGTGCTATTGAGATGTCAACGTAGAGATCACCACTTGGCCCACCTCCAAAACCGACTTCGCCGTTGCCGGCAAGCTGCAGCCTGAGTCCATCTTCAACGCCCGCGGGGATTTTCAGTTCAATGTCACGCCTTGCTCGAACGCGTCCTTGACCTCGACACACAAGGCATGGCTCTTTTATGATGTGGCCGTAGCCTCGGCAAGATCCACAGGGGCTTGAGGTTATGACAGAACCGAGCAGTGATCTGACCTGGGTTTGAACCTGACCACTGCCTCTGCAGATGTCACAAAGCGAAGGGCTGGTGCCGGGCTTTGCGCAGCTGCCGTTGCAGGTATCGCACAAAATAGCCGTGTCCACTGGAATTGACTTCTCAACCCCAAAAATCGAATCTTCAAATGACAGTTCGACTCGTAGCAGAGCATCCTGGCCACGCTCGGCGCGTGAGCGGGGTCCACGCTGAGACCCACCTCCAAAAAATGTTTCGAAGATGTCCCCGAAGCCAAATCCGGCTTCGCCCCCACCGGAATCGTAGTTTCTTCTGGACTGCTCGTCGCCTAGGACTTCATAGGCGTGAGTGACGGTCTTGAAACGCTCCTGGGCTAGCTCGGAGGGATTCACGTCCGGGTGTAGCTCGCGAGCTAACTTGCGATAAGCCTTCTTAATTTCTTCTGTTGAAGCATTTCTGGAAACACCGAGAACTTCGTAATGGTCAGCCAATTAGTTTGAGCCCCCGAGAGATTTGGTTAGGTACCTAGCTACAGCTAAAACTGCGGCGATGTTGGAAGAATAATCCATGCGAGTAGGCCCAATAACACCAACTTTTGCCATCTCATCGCCCTGGTTCTCATAACCTGATACCACAACTGAAGTTGACAAAAACGCGTCTACTGTATTTTCTCTTCCAATCCGAAGAGAGACGCCGTGAGAATCAGCCTGCATTTCAGAAATTAGCTTTAGAAGAACCACCTGCTCCTCGATTGCCTCCAGAACAGGAGAGATACTTCCAGGGAAATCTTCTCCGCGGCGAGCCAGGTTTGAAGTCCCCGCCAGCAGAATCTTTTCCTGGCTGTTTGCGTCGACCAGCAGCGAAAGCTCCTGGAGGACACGGTCCGCAAGTGGCTTGAGATTGGAAGCAACTTTTTGACCCACGGCCTTAAAGGCAGCCGCCGCTTCCCTTAATGGCTTTCCGCCCAGAGATTCGTTCAGAAAGTTTCGAAGCTTTTCAACATCTGCCGCCTGGAATCCCCCTGGGATATCTAGGACGTGCTGCTGGATTCGACCCGAGTCTGTAATTAGCATCAGTAGTAGTCGCTGCTGGTCAATAACGATAAGTTCTATGTGCTTCATGGATGCTCGGCCAAGACTCGGGTATTGCACCAGAGCAACTTGATTTGTTAGCTGGGCTAAAAGTCTTGCTGTGTGACCCAGGGTTTCATCGAGGTCCGAGCTCTTTGATAAAAATCCTTCGATAGCAGCTCGCTCAGCTGCACTCAATGGTTTTACATCCCTCAATTGATCCACAAACATGCGGTATCCCTTGTCGGTTGGGACTCGACCGCTTGAAGTGTGCGGCGCAACAATCAGCTCTTCTTCTTCTAAAATCGCCATGTCGTTTCTAATGGTCGCTGCCGACACACCGAAAGAGTGTCGTTCAACCAGAGACTTAGAACCAACCGGTTCCTTCGAGGCGATGTAATCGCGCACGATGGCTTTTAGAACTTCGAGGGGACGATTCGGAATCATTCTAAAAATCACCTGCCTTATTAGCACTCATTGGTTCTGAGTGCCAATATTACCCGCAACTTCGAATCTTTACTCAGTGCGTCAACATTCGAACCACTGCATCGGCCAGGAGTCTGCCCTGGACGGTTAGCACCAACTGCCCCGCTAGGGCGGGTTTTGCCTGAATCAGTCCATCGGCAATCAGCTGAGGAATTTTTTGCTTAGCGGTTGGCTCCAATGCCACGAGTTCAGAAATACTCATCCCTGATGAGGTTCTTGACTCCAGAAGAACCCGCTCGAGACTTGCAATGTCAGAAGTTAGCTGCTCACGCCCAGCAGCTGGAGACACCAAACCCTCGAGCTTTTTTGAGTAAGTGAGAGGATGCTTCTGGTTCCACCACCGGACGGATCCTAAGTGGGAGTGGGCGCCCGGACCATAGCCCCACCAGTCTTGCCCCATCCAATAAGCCAAGTTGTGGTTGGACTGAAGACTTTCGGATTTCGCCCAGTTACTGATTTCATACCAGCCATAGCCAGCCGCTGATAATAAGGTCTCGGTTAGTTCATATTTTTCCGCCTGCAGATCATCGTCCACATCGGCCAATTCCATCGAGCCTATTTGCCTAGCAAGTTTTGTTCCTGGCTCGACGATCAGTGAATAGGCAGAGAGGTGATCGGGCGAAAGTGCGATTGCGGCTTCTAAAGACTCACGCCACTGTTCAAGTGTTTCTCCGGGAGCTCCAAAAATCAGATCCAGAGAGGTCCCAAATCCCAGAGTCTTAACAATCTCGAACGCCTTGGCCACGTTATCGGGGTTGTGGGTTCGCTCCAAAGTGTTTAATACGCTCTGCACCCCGGACTGCATACCAATTGATACCCGATTGAAACCAGCTTCCCGAAGCTCGGAGAATTTCTCCACCGTGACAGTATCCGGGTTCGCCTCTGTGGTGATTTCAGCACCTTCGATAAACCCAAACTGATGTGAGAGCGCATCTAGGATTTGAATTAGATCTCCAGCAGGTAAAAGCGATGGGGTTCCTCCCCCAAAAAATACGGTCGTGAATTTCCTTGGAGCAACACCCGATTTTTCGAGCACCCCCGCGGAAAATGAAATTTCGGAAATCAAAGAGCGCGCATAATCGCTCTGCTTGAGGGTTCCAAGTTGTGTCGCGGTGTAGGTATTGAAGTCGCAGTAGCCGCAGATGTCTTTACAAAATGGAATGTGAACGTAGGCGTGAAAAGTTCTGGATTCGTGGCCCTGAATTTCGGTTTCTGATAGTAGCCCGTTCGCCGGAGCTTCGTCGCCGTCTGGAAGTGGTCCCGACATCCTATTTGGCTTTCTTTTCGCCCTTTTTTTCGCCGTCAGAAGATAGAGCGGCGATAAATGCTTCCTGAGGTACCTCAACGCGCCCCACCATCTTCATGCGCTTTTTACCTTCTTTTTGCTTTTCTAGGAGCTTGCGCTTTCTAGAAATATCTCCACCGTAACACTTGGCTAGAACGTCTTTGCGAACTGCTCGAATCGACTCGCGGGCAATGATTCTTGCTCCAATGGCGGCCTGAATTGGAACCTCAAATTGCTGCCTTGGGATGAGCTCACGAAGTTTGCCGGTAATCATCACGCCGTAGGCGTAAGCCTTGTCTTTGTGAACAATTGCGCTAAATGCATCGACTTGTTCGCCCTGAAGTAAAAGATCTACCTTGACTAAATCCCCTTCAGCCAATCCCGCCTCTTCGTAGTCCAGCGAGGCGTAGCCCTGCGTTTTACTCTTTAGCTGATCAAAGAAGTCAAAGACAATCTCGGCAAGTGGGAGTGTGTAGCGAAGCTGAACCCGATCCTCTCCCAAGTACTGCATATCGATCATCACACCTCGTCTAGTTTGACAAAGATCCATGATGGTTCCGACGTAGTCTTTCGGCGCCAAAATAGTTGAGCGTACCATCGGCTCCAAAACTTTACGGATTTTTCCGCCCGGGAATTCACTCGGGTTAGTCACGGTGATTTCCTTGCCGTCATCAAGCGTTACCTCGTACACCACCGACGGGGCCGTTGCGATTAGCTCTAGCCCAAACTCGCGTTCTAATCGTTCCGTCACAATTTCAAGGTGCAAAAGACCAAGGAATCCACAACGGAATCCGAACCCTAGGGCAACGGAAGTCTCTGGCTCGTACACCAAAGCTGCGTCCGAAAGCTTTAGCTTGTCTAGTGCTTCCCGAAGTTCCGGGTAGTCAGATCCGTCAATTGGATAAACCCCGGAGAAAACCATTGGCAATGGCTCAGAGTATCCGGTCAGTGCCTCGGTGGCGGGTTTGTTGGAGGTGGTGACGGTGTCACCAACCTTGGACTGTCGGACATCTTTTACCCCGGTAATCAAATAGCCCACCTCGCCTACCCCAAGACCTTTAGTTGGTTCAGGCTCCGGTGAGCTAACGCCAATTTCGAGGAGCTCGTGAACCGCCCGAGTTGACATCATTTGGATCTTCTCCCGCGGGGATAAACTGCCGTCGATCATTCGAACGTAGGTCACCACACCGCGGTAGCTGTCGTAAACCGAATCAAAGATCATGGCGCGAGCTGGAGCGCTGGGGTCACCGGTAGGAGAAGGAATAGTTGCGACAATTTTGTCCAAAAGCTCACCTACCCCAACACCGGTCTTTCCAGAAACTCTTAGGCAATCCGCTGGGTCTCCCCCGATTAGGTTTGCTAATTCTTCTGCGTACTTGTCCGGCTGAGCCGCTGGCAAGTCAATCTTGTTCAGAACTGGAATGATGGTGAGGTTATTTTCCATGGCGAGGTAAAGGTTTGCTAATGTCTGAGCTTCAATACCCTGAGCGGCGTCAACGAGCAAGACCGCGCCCTCACAGGCGGCCAGTGACCTGGAAACTTCATAGGTGAAGTCCACATGGCCGGGAGTATCAATCATGTTTAGCGCAAAGACTTCTCCGCCAACATCCCAAGGCATGCGAACCGCCTGAGACTTGATGGTAATTCCTCGCTCGCGCTCAATATCCATGCGGTCTAGGTACTGGGCACGCATCGAGCGGTCATCCACAACACCGGTCAGCTGAAGCATCCGGTCGGCAAGAGTTGACTTACCGTGGTCGATGTGAGCGATGATGCAAAAATTCCGGAGTTGCCCGGGATGCGTCTTGGACGGCTCCAGCTTGGTTTTGGCGCGTGGCGACAAGGGCAATTTCCTTTAGGTGGGAGCCGTGAGGCTTTTCTCCTATTCTCGCATAACCTCAAGCATCCAAGCCCTTAGAACCTGATCAGCTGTTGCTTCAAGCCCGTGCTTGCCAGTAAGATAGAGCGGTTGGGTATCCCCAAAACGAAAGAAAAAAATGGCAAATATCAAGTCCCAAGTCAAGAGAATCTTGACCAACAAGAAGGCAACTGAGCGTAACCGTGCCGTCAAGAGCGAGCTCAAGACTGCAATCCGTGTTGCCCGCGAGGCAACCACCGGTGGCGACAAGGCTATTGCAGCTGCCGCTGTTTCAGCAGCCAACCGAAAGCTAGACAAGGCCGTTTCAAAGGGTGTCATTCACAAAAACCAGGCCGCTAACCGCAAGTCTTCTCTTTCCAAGAAGGCATCAACCCTGAAGTAAAGCTTTGCTTAAGAAAACACCAAGATCTTTTAGGTCTCGGTGTTTTTTTGTCCCCTGTTTGAAAGAAGTAGGACCAGCTTTTCAAGGGCAAAAACCGAATCTTTCTCCATACCCTTTACAGCAGCGTCGGCGGTGGCAATCGCCATAACAGCATTAGCTAGTCCCTCCTCGCTCCAACCTGCTAGATCTTTACGAGCTCGATCTATCTGCCAGGGTTGAGCTCCCACGTTCCCAGCGCTTGCATACTTATTTCCATAAACCTTGGCCATCAGTCTTACCTTCATAGCGAAGGCAGCTACCACTGGAACCGGATCGGCGCCGGTAGCAAGAGCGTGCCGCAAGAGAGCCAAAGCCTCCGCACTTTGTCCGGCGAGGGCGGCATCGGCAACTTTGAATGCGTTGGTTTCGACTCTTCCGCCGAAGTACTTATCGACCGTTGCCTCATCGATTGACTCAGCCTGATCTGACAGTAGTTGCGAGCAAGCTGCTGCAAGTTCTGATAAATCATCGGCGAAAGCATCGGCTAGGGCACGAAGCGCTCCCGGAGTAATTTTCCTTCCCGCTGCGGCAAACTCAGACTGAATAAAGGCTGATTTGTCAGAGTCCTTTTTGATTTCCGCGCAAGCAATCTCGACCGCATGATCCGATGCCCTAATGGCATCGATTAGTTTCTTACCCCGAACACTCGAGGAGTTGTGCCTGAGCACAATTGTGGTTTCTAGGCTCGGTTCTAAGAGGTAGCTCAGACCATCTTCGATAAGCGCATCAGAGCACTTCTCCATTCCTGAAATAAGTACAAGTCTTGGCTCCATAAACAACGATGGGCTGGCAAAAGCCGAAAACTGACCGGGCGCGTAATCACCGGCAAGAAGTTCGTGGACTTCGACCCCCGCGTCCAAAGCCTTTAGTTGATCGCGAATCGAACGAATAGCTCGGTCGGCCAGATACTCTTCCGGTCCGGAAACAAAAACAATCGAGGCTGGCTTCGCATCGCGCCAGCTGACCTGTTTTGCTTTTCCCACTCCTCTAGCCTACTAACCGCTCCCCGCCCAGATAAGTGAATGCCCTTCAACCGAAACGGCGATCGAACCAGATAGGTCAGTGCGCAAAACCTCAGACCCAGAACGGGCGAGAAGATCGAGTAGCCGCTTACCCGGGTGACCATAACCATTTTTTGACCCAACAGAAATGAGGGATAGTTCGGGACGCAGGCTCTCGTGAAATTCATCTGATTGATCGTTTGACCCGTGGTGAGAGACCTTCAGAACTAGAGGTTTGGTTGAGGACATAAGAACTTTTTCGGCGGCGGATGCGATGCGCTGCTGTCCAGATTCTCCCAAG
>NZ_JBASXC010000086.1:0-15418 GCF_049276775.1 Rhodoluna sp. | reverse complement strand
GGATCTAGCTCAGTAATTCCCATGGCGTAAGCAACAATTGATCCAGCAGCCGACCCTCGGCCTGGGCCAACCCGAATACCCTGAGCCCTTGCCCAAGCTATGAAGTCCGATACCACCAGGAAGTAGCCGGGAAAGCCCATCTGCGCGATGACGTTTACTTCATATTCCGCTTGCTTGGCCTGCCGCTCCGGAACTTGCTCTCCGTACCTTCGCTTCATGCCTCGTTCAACCTCTTTAGCAAACCAACTGGCCTCGGTTTCCCCTTCGGGCAGCGGGAACTTGGGCATTAGGTCGCGCTTTTTGAATTCAACATTGCAGCGCTCGGCGATAAGCAGAGTGTTGTCACAAGCTTCCGGGTGGTCTCTAAAAAGCTCACGCATCTGTTCGGCCGATTTTAGGTAAAACTCTCGGCCATCAAACTTGAAGCGATTCGGATCCAGCAGGTTAGTCCCTGACTGCACACAAAGCAGGGCCTCGTGACTAGTGGCATCGGAGGCGTGGGTGTAGTGAAGGTCATTAGTTGCAACCAGTGGCAAAGATAAATCCTTAGCCAGCCTCAAAAGCTCCGGCATCGCCCGGCGCTCTATGTCAATCCCGTGGTCCATAATTTCAACAAAATAGTTGTCTTTACCAAACACGTCTCGGTAATAAGCGGCTGCTTCTAAAGCTTTGTCGTACTGGCCCAACCTGATGAGGGTTTGCACCTCACCCGATGCGCAACCGGTTGTTGCGATGATGCCCTTGCCATACTCCTCTAAAAGTTCACGGTCCATCCTTGGCTTGAAGTAGAAACCGTCCAACCAGGCCTTGGAAGACATCTTAAAAAGGTTGTACATGCCTTCAGTGGTTTCCGCAAACATCGTGAGATGCGTGAATGCTCCACCTCCGGAAACGTCATCTTCGCCACCACTTCCCCACTGAACCCTGGTGCGCTCGGTTCTTTTGGTTCCCGGAGCTAGGTAGGCCTCAATTCCAATTATTGGCTTTACGCCACTAGCCTTTGCCGTCTGATAGAACTCGTAGGCCCCGAAACTGTTACCGTGATCAGTAATCGCAATTGCCGGCATTTCCATGCGGGCAGCCTCCTCGATGAGTGGCTTGACCCTTGCCGCACCGTCGAGCATCGAGTATTCGCTATGCACATGGAGGTGCACAAAAGAATCTTTTGCTGACAATCTGGCCTTCTAAATCTTGAACTAGGTGGTTTGGATTTTTAGCCTAAGGCTTCCTAGGCCCGAAGCTTAACAAGCACCTCGGCCAAGTCCCTCGGGTACTCGGACACAAAATGCATTTGCTCACCCGTGATGGGATGTGAGAAACCAAGCTCCTTGGCGTGCAGCCACTGCCTGTCAATTGAAAGCTTTTTGGCAAGAGTCGGATCTGCCCCGTACATCGTGTCGCCAAGCAAGGGGTGCCTAAATGCGGAAAAGTGAACCCGGATTTGATGGGTCCGACCGGTCTCCAAGATAACCTCTACGAGCGAAACAGCTGCAAACAGCTCGAGGGATTTGTAGTGCGTGACCGATGGTTTACCACTGTCCATAACCGCGAACTTGAACTCCGCCTTTTGGTGCCTACCGATTGGAGCATCAAAAGTTCCCTCGGAGGGATCTGGGTGACCTTGAATCATGGCGTGATAAACCTTGTGGACTGCTCTGTCGCGAAAAGCCTGTTTGAGCCTTGAATATGCAATCTCGGACTTTGCGAGCATCATCAAACCACTTGTTCCAATGTCCAGTCGTTGGACAATTCCCTGGCGCTCCTGGGCTCCAGAGGTGGACAGTGAAATACCCCGGGCAAGCAAAGCTCCGGCGACAGTTGGTCCATCAAAACCAACAGTTGGGTGGGCAACCACCCCGGCAGGCTTATCTACGACGATTAGGTCCTCGTCTTGATAAATAATCGAAAGCTCAGCAACCGGTGTTTCAACCACCTTGAGAGGTTCTTGAGGCTTTGGTGGGTCAATCACCAGAGTGTCACCTTGACTTAAGCGATCGGATTTCCCAAGCAGTTTCTTGCCAACCCTTGCCCCACCCGACTCACATACCTCAGCCGCAGCCGAACGGGAAATGCCAATCAGCCTTGAAATTGCGGTGTCAACTCGCTCGCCTGCCAGCGAGGAATCTATTTCGAAACTCTCGCTCATTTTTGCCTGGGTTCGACTCCGCCGAGATATTCCCCTCGGTAAACCCGGATCACGGTCAGAATCGCCATGGAAACAATAAAGACATCGGCGAGGTTGAACACAGGAAAGTTGAACGGAATACGAATGAAGTCAACCACGTGACCGTTTCCTAAACTTGGCTCGCGAATCAATCGATCGATTAGATTACCAACCACTCCTCCCAAGAAAATACCGGTCATTATTTGCCAAGACACCGAGGTTATTCTTCTGGCAAACCATATCGTCGCAAGCGTGGCAACGGCAGAAATTACCGCCAGTATCCAGGTATAGCCGAAGCCAAGTGAGAAAGCAGCCGAGTCGTTATATACCAAGCGCCAGGTAAGAATCTCCCCGATTACCTCATAGTTCACGCCGAGTTCTAAAGAGGCAATTGCAAGATTTTTGGTGAACTGATCGACGAAGATTAGACCCAGAGCAATGGCCAGATACAGCCAACTCTTAGCGGCTGCTTTTTTCTTGACCAAGAGCCAGCACTACCCGCTGATGCCGGGTGTGTTTCCAGGTGCCTGCTGCTGTGGGGCGACACCCGCGGAGTCAAGCTCAGAAAGCTGAGACTCAATATAGGACTTTAATCTCGTGCGGTACTCACGCTCGAAGGTACGAAGCTCCTGAATGCGGTGCTCGATTACTGCCTTCTCCTGCTCGAGACGGTTCATGTCGGCTCTCTGCTGAGCCTCTGCCTCGCGCACCAGCCTGGCCGCTGTAGCGTGACCCTCGGCGATTAACTCATCGCGCTTGACCATACCCTCGCGAACATGCTCGTCGTGAAGCTTTCTAGCGAGCTGAAGCAAGTTGTTGGTGTTGGAAGAATCTAAAGTGGAAGGATCTGAAACTGCCTCTGGGAATGCCATCGGAGGAGTTGGTACAGAGGGAGCCTGCGCGAGCTGAGCAGGAAGCTCCGCTCCACTTCTTTGAAGTTCAGCAATTCGGCCATCTGCTGCTAGAAGTCTTCTTCGTAGATCCTCGTTCTCCTGGTACAGCCTCCGAAGCTCGATGACAATTTCGTCTAGAAAATCATCTACCTCATCCTGGTCGTAGCCTTCACGGAATTTGGTTGGCTGAAATCTCTTGTTGACTACATCTTCTGGAGTTAGTGGCATTACTGTCTTTCCTCTTTAGATCGGCTGACTGGGCCTTTGCTCGAACAAGCCTAACGCATTAGGTAAAACGTCGCCATTAGAGCCCCTGAACGAGGCCTCTTGCAAACACTACGGCTAGAACCAATACGGTCCAGGCAAAATCTAGAGAAATACCACCCAATTGAACCGGCTTTATGAACTGCCGAAGAAACTTCAGGGGTGGGTCTGTGAGGGTGAAGATAACCTCAGCTACCGGAAGCAAGAGACCCTTGGGCCGAAAGGATGGGTTGACAGACATCAGGAGATCCAGAATCAATCGACCAATCAGCGCATAGAAGTAAATCTGAAGCGCCCAGTATGCGATAAGTGCAATCGGGCTCATATGAAGAACTTACGGGCGAACTAGTAGGTCGTCAACTTCACTGGTGTCCTGGGCCGCCTGCTCTTCGTTCACGGCAACGTGAGTAGGGGTCAGCAAAAACACCTTTGGAGTGACGCGACGCATGTGCCCCTCAAGTCCTTCTTTTAGGCCAAGCATGAAATCAAGCATGCGACGAGAATCTACCTCGCTCATCTCCCCCATGTTCACGATCACGGGGATACCGACACGGTAGTGAGCGGCAACCAGAGGTGCCTCTTCGTAGGCCTTTGGTTCGATTGTGAAAATCTCTGCCACGTCGTTAGAGCCTCTTCTCGGGCGAGGGCTTATGACGCGAGCGGGGCGAGCAGCGGGCGTCACTGGCTCCTGACGTGTAGGCAACTCGTTGGACTCCTCTGCGAATCCGAGAAATTCCATGCTGCGCTTTAGTATTCCGGCCATAAGTTCCTCCTGGGGTTTAGCTAAAACAAGAATATGGCTAGTTGGGCCGATTCCCTGTTATTGCCGTGCCAATTCGTAAGTGTGTCGCGCCATAGGTAATGGCTGCCTCAAAGTCTCCAGACATGCCCATAGACAGCCGGCTGGCCTCTGGAGCCAGTCGCTGAATGTCCTGGGACAGGGTCGCCAGTCTCTCAAACTCGGCCTCAGGGGCAACCTCGAGACCACCAACCCCCATCAGGCCAACTAGCTCAAGTCCCGGGCTTTCTAAAACGCGTTCAGCAAATGAACCGAGATCTTTTGGCGCAATTCCTCCGCGAGCTTCATCTTCGGTCATGTTCACCTGAATAAAGACCTTGAGCGGGTGCTGTCTCTCGCGGGTTCTTTTTTGGAGCTCATCTAAAAGCGACGGCCTATCAAGGGAGTGCAAGAAACCTGCGTATTCCAGAACCGACTTGACCTTATTGGTCTGAAGTTGGCCAATGAAGTGCCAGTTGTAATCTTGCGAAGCTTCTTCGGCAATTAGTTTGGCTTTGGGAGCTGCATCCTGATCCCTGTTTTCGCCAAAGTCCCGGGCGCCCAAGTCCAAAAGATCCAACACAAGCTGGTGAGGGTGATTCTTGGTGACGACCACCAGGGTAATGTCCTCAAGGTTTCGTGAACTTGCCTTAGCGGCGCCCTCCACGCGTTCCATGATCGCCTGGTAGCGGGTGCGCAAATCGCTCAATTAACCTCTGAGAAATTCTGGAATGTCTAGATCGTCGCCAAATGTGCCGTCTGCAGTCTGCGGTCTGCTCGGAAGATTTGGCGAATCATCAATCTCAATCTCGACTTCTGGCGCGTAGTCCAAAGCAAAGCTCTGAGCCGGTACCGGCTCAGGCTCAACTTCAATAGCAGGTGTGTCAAAAAACGAAACGGAAGAAACTTCGGGTTCAACAATTGGAGCAGTCATTGGCTTAGCTTCCGAAACTTCTGCGAAAACTGTTCTCGGTGCCTTTCTAATTTTTGGAAGGCCCCCGTCGAATCCGGCAGAGATAACGGTGATGCGAACTTCGTCCCCGAGAGTGTCGTCGATTGTGGTTCCGTAAATAATGTTCGCTTCTGGGCTCACGGCTTCCTGAACCAACCTGGCTGCCTCATCAATTTCGTGTAGTCCAAGATCAGAAGCTCCCTGAACCAAAAGCAGAACTCCGTGAGCTCCCTCAATGCTTGCCTCAAGTAGAGGGGACGAGACTGCCATCTCGGCGGCTCTAACTGCGCGGTCTTCACCCTTAGCGGTACCGATACCCATCAAGGCCGAACCGGCACCCTGCATTACTGACTTGACGTCAGCGAAGTCCAAGTTAATTAGCCCAGGTGTTGTGATCAGGTCGGTGATGCCCTGCACACCGGCCCGAAGTACGTCGTCTGCGGTGTTGAAGGCTTCCACAACTGACACGGTCTTGTTTGCGATTTCAAGCAATCTCTGGTTTGGAACCACAATCAAGGTGTCAACCTCGGTTCGAAGCGCTTCAATTCCACGCTCTGCCTGTTGCATTCTTCGCTTACCTTCAAAACCAAACGGCTTTGTCACCACTCCAACCGTTAGAGCGCCAACGCGCTTTGCCACACGAGCAACAATTGGGGCGGCACCGGTTCCGGTTCCTCCACCCTCGCCCGCGGTTACAAAAACCATGTCGGCGCCGCGAAGCGCAGCTTCCATTTCCTCTTCATGGTCCTCGGCGGCACGCTTACCAATTTCAGGATCCGCTCCGGCGCCAAGACCGCGGGTTAGGTCCCTCCCGATGTCTAGTTTGACGTGAGCTTCGCTCATTAGAAGTGCCTGAGCATCAGTGTTAATCGCAACGAACTCGACTCCTCGCAATCCAGACTCGATCATGCGATTCAGTGCGTTTACGCCACCGCCACCAACTCCAACGACCTTTATAACGGCCAGGTAGTTCTGGTTTAGCCCCATAATGCTCCTTCAAATCAGTGACCGTGATTTTCCACGGTTGGTGCGAATGACAAACCCTCAAGCTCAGCTTTAGCCTTAAGCTCTTCGACGGTTTGTTCTCCGCGCCAAAAAAATAGGCCCAGAAGGCCCATTTATGGCGCAACATGGGCGGGCGTGTCTAAAAATTATCGAACCGAACAACTGGGGCGTTGGGGGAAGAAACATCGAAGGTCACCGAGCTGTCCTTCTCATGATTCTTCATTAGTGCTTGAAGCACCTTAGATTTCAGAACCGAATCAGAACTATCTCCCCAGATGATTCTTTGGTTGGTGACGGACCGAAGACTCATCTGAACATCATCCTTGCTCCTGGCTTCAATGAATTCAACCTGGTCCAATAGGTCCTCCGGAAGCGCCATCAGCACTTCGATGGAGTTTCTAAAACGCTGAGAATTTAGCGGGTTCTCGCTGATTACTATTTCAGGCAACATATCATCCCCTGAGGATTTGCCGATTCGAACACCAGCTGGATCGTAGAGCCAACGAGCACCGCCAGAGGTGATGATGCAAATAGGCTGGCGCTCCGAGATCCGAATACTGAGGCCGTTGGGTGGAACGGCCGTTGCAGAAAAACTCTCAATCAAATCAAAATCAGCGAGTGATTCAGCAACCTCTTGCTCACGCAGCAGAGGAAGTGGAGTGCCGATGTGAGACTTAAGAGCGTTAGAGATTTGCTCCGCGTTTATTCTTTCGGTACCGGAAACAATAATTTCCTTTACTGCGAGAAGCGGCGAAAAGGATGCAACCGCAACTACACCCATCAAAGCGACCAGCGATCCGATACTTACGGATGCAACAATCCTTCTAACCCGACGAGTTGAAATCATGCGACCAACCAATGAGTTCTCCAACTCTCGCTGGGTGATTCGCTTGGGTGCCTTGGCCAGAGTGTTTAGCTGCTGCCGCTGACGCTTTTCGTTGGGCAGTTTCTTGGAAAGTGGTCGCTTCATCTTTTACTTGGCTTGAAGAGCCTCTAGTAGCTCTGGGGCCATGCGGTAGACATCCCCGCATCCCATCGTCATAACGAAGTCACCCTCTTGAGCAAGCGAAGCTGCCACCGCGGGCGCATCCGACCAATTTGGGACGTAGTGAATTCGCGCCTTGTCGGCGAATTTCTCATAGATTAACTCACCCGTTACCCCGGGCTCGGGATCTTCACGCGCTGCGTAAATATCCAGCAACACCACCTCGTCACTGGCTGCTAATACCTCGGCGAATTCCTTGGCAAATAATCTGGTTCGAGAGTAAAGGTGGGGCTGAAACACCGTAATTATTTTGCCGGAACCAACCACTGCGCGAGCACCGTTTAGGGCAGCCGCTACTTCGGTTGGATGATGAGCGAAGTCGTCGTAGACACAGACGCCCCGCTCTGTGCCATGGAGTTGAAAACGGCGTTCGGTCCCCTGAAACTTTTCAACCGATTGCACAGCCTTTTGAAAATCAAAACCGAGTCCAACTAAAGTCGCAACGGCACCAGCGGCATTTAAGGCATTGTGTCTACCGGCTAAAACCAGTGTCGCGCCTAAGGTCTCACCCTGGTAAACCAACTCGAACGAAACCCTTGCATTTTCAACAATGTTTTGAACCCGAACATCTGCGCTCAAGGCTTCACCAAAGCTGATCATCGGCCTGGTGATAAGTTTTGAGACCTCCTTGGAGCCTTCATCATCAGAACTAATGACTACGAACTCTTTGGATTTATTTGCAAAATCACCAAAGACACTGTGGAAGGCTTTGATACTTCCGTAGTGATCTAGGTGATCCGGATCGACGTTGGTAATCAAGCTAATTGAAGTGTCGTAGTGCAGGAAAGAGCCATCGGATTCATCGGCCTCAATCACAAAAAGCTCTCCCGAGCCTGAATTAGAACTGGCACCAATTGAATTGATTACGCCGCCGTTTACAAAGCTAGGGTCCTGCCCAAGTTCTAGTAGGGCGGTAATCAACATCCCCGTTGAAGTTGTCTTGCCGTGAGCTCCGGCCACTGCTATAAGTCTCTTTTGAGAAGCCAAAGACGCCAACGCCTGAGAGCGGTGAATAACGGGGATGTTCTTTTCTTTTGCAAGCAGGTACTCGGGATTGGTCGGCCATAGCGCGCTTGTGACAACTACGGTGTCTGGATCTCCTAGGTGAGACTTATCGTGACCGATAGAAATTGAGGCGCCTAGTGCTCGAAGCGCCTTTACGTTGTCGGTGTCTCGAAGGTCGCTTCCCGTGACTTTGTGCCCCATTCCAATGAGGATTCGAGCGATACCGCTCATGCCGGAGCCGCCAATACCAATGAAATGAACCACGCCGAGGTTTTCGGGAACGGCTTGCGAGAAATCAGGCTTAATCATTTCCTTGAGAGTACCTCGTCTATCAAAGTAATGAAGCGTTCCGTCCCATCCAACACCCCAGCCTCAGCTGCATTAGCAGCCATCTCGGCCAGCTTCTTGGTATCGGAGAGCATTGGAATAAGCGTTGACCTCACGTACTCCAAAGTGAAATCCGAATCCAAAACACTAATTCCCCCTCCGGCTGAAACCACGTCGGCTAGGTTCCAATTTTGCTCGCCGTTTCCAACCGGATAAGGCACATAGAGAGCCGGCAGGCCAACGGCTGAAAACTCAGAAACCGTTGCGGCTCCGGCTCTGCATATGGCGAAATCAGCCGCCGCAATTGCAAGCTCCATTTGGTCCAGGTATCTGATCCTTCGATACTCCGGCTCGGAGACTTCATCCAGTTCGCTTGATCCACCAACAATGTGTAAAACCTGGATTCCCGCCGCAACGAGCAGCGGTCTGGCGCTATCGATGGTTTGATTGATGCTTTTTGCCCCCAAAGACCCGCCGGTAACCAACAGGGTTAATTGATCACTCTTTAGTCCAAAATGCTTTCTCGCGCCAGCAAAATCCTTCTTCTCGGCCAGCGCGACAATTTCTTTACGGATCGGCATCCCAACAAACTCGGTGTGCTTTAGCTGGGCAGAACGAAATGCCTTACCCGCCGCGCTGGCAAACCGATTCCCAAATTTATTTGCAATCCCAGGTAGCGCGTTGGCCTCGTGAATAATCAGTGGAACTTTTTCCATACGCGAGGCGAGATATGCCGGCGCGCTGACGTACCCCCCAAATCCGATCACGGCAGTAATTGAGTGAGCCCTGATGTACTTGCGGACTCTAGAAACCGCGAACAAAAATCTAAACGGAAACACGATTGCGTAAAAATCGGGTCTTCTCGGAAACGGTAGCTTTTCGATGAACAGAAGCTCAAGTCCCGCCTCGGGAACTAGCCTCGACTCCAAACCAGCCTTGGTGCCAAGAACCCAGATGTTGTCAGAGGGATTCCGAGTGGCCAGGGCTCGCGCGACAGTGAGCAGCGGGTTCACATGACCTGCGGTCCCACCGCCGGTCAAGAGGTAGTTTGTCAACGCGCTGCTCCCCTAGAGCCCTGCCGGTGATTGTTCTTTTCAAATGCGAGCACCAGTCCGATTCCAGCAAGGGTTGCAATAAGTGAAGACCCTCCGGCTGAAATAAGCGGGAGTGGAACACCGAGAACGGGGACCAGACCGAGCACAACCGAAATGTTTACGGCTCCCTGACTCATAATCCAAACCGCGACTCCCAAGCTTGCGACTCGGGCAAAAGTATCGGTTGAGCGCAACATCACACGAATTAGAGATGCTGAGAGAAGTACAAAGAGCCCAATCACAACGAGGGCTCCCACTAGGCCTAGTTCCTCACCCACGATTGCAAAAATAAAGTCGTTTTCCACTTCAGGAATCCAAGACCACTTCATCTTTGAATTTCCGAGGCCCACACCAAAAATTCCACCGGCGGCTAACGCCCAAGTGCCGTGCTCGTACTGCCAATTGAAAGCTTCCGAAGAGGCGGTTCCGGGGTTTAGCCAAGCAGTGATTCGTGCCATTCGTGACGCGCTGGTAGCGGCGGCAATCGCCGCCAAAGCAATTGCCACAAGCGCCACTTGACTCAATATTTTTAGCGGAGCACCCGAGACGATTAGAACCCCAAAAATAATGAAGGCAAAGATAACTGCGGTTCCCAAGTCACCACCGGCCATCACAAGGAAAATTGCTCCGCCCCCAACTGCGAGGAGTGGTAGCACCAGCCGCTTGGGGTCATCCATTTCATATTCTCTATTTGAGATGAACCACCCCATGTACATAATCAGTGCTAACTTCAAAAACTCCGAGGGCTGCAGTGTAAATCCGGCGATCGAAATCCAGTTGGTGTTTCCGTTAACTGAGATTCCAATAAATGGAACAGCCAGCTGCAGTCCAAAGCCAATCATCAACACCAGGCCAACGCGCCTCTTGATGAAATTAATGGACAGGCTGGCAATAAAGAGCATGAGGGAAAGGCCAATGAGTGCATAAATGAGCTGCCTGGAGAAAATATAAAAGGCGTCTCGGTTTGCCACTAGGGAGTCAATTGAGGAAGAGGACAAGACCATCACTAGGCCAAAAACCACAAGGAAACTGGTGAGTCCGGCCAAGCGATAGAAATAAATTGATTCGGCTTTGAAGTTGTCCTGAATCCAATCCTTCAGCTTCTGAACGGGATTGGAGCGCGCCTTGACTGAAGTGCGAGCTTTACTCGCGGAGGTGTTTCTCGCCATCACTTCTCAGCTCCAAGTGCGATAACCGCAGCCCTAAACATTTCTCCACGCTCTTGATAATTCAAAAACTGATCCATCGAAGCTGCTGCCGGAGCCAACAACACCACATCTCCGGTTTGGGCCAAACCAGAGGCGGCGGATACAGCTCTTTGCATGACCCGATCGTCCTCCTGAATCTCAACCACTGGCACACTGGGTGCCAAAAGCGAAAACGCTTCCCTAATTTCAGCACGGTCGCGCCCAATAACAACGGCACCACGCAGTGTGGGCCCAAATTCGCCAATCAGCTGCGAAATATCCACACCCTTCAAGAGCCCACCTAGAATCCAAACCACATTGTCAAAGGATCGTAAAGATGCGCTTGCGGCGTGGGCATTGGTCGCTTTTGAGTCGTTTATGTACCGAACGCCAGAAACTTCCGTCACCAACTCAATCCGGTGAGCAGACACACTAAAGGCCGAAAGGGCCGTTCGACAATCACCTGGTGCCACCCCATAGCTTCTTGCCAATGCGGTTGCTGCCGCAATATTGCTCAGAAGGTGAGGCGTTAGAACACCGAAGCCGGCAAGATCTTCAAGGCTTGCAATCTCGAGAGCCGAATCAGCTCGCTCTTCTAAAAATGCCCGATCAACCAACAAATTTTCAACATATCCGACGTTGCTTCTTGCCGGAGCCGAAAGACCAAACCCAATTGCACGAGCCCCCTCTTGAACTTCGGCTGCCTCAACTAAGTCTTCCGTCGTTTTATCCTCGAGGTTATAAACGCAGGCCACTTTAGTATTTTCATACATCCGACCTTTTGCACCGCGATAGTTTTCAAAACTGCCGTGCCAATCCAGGTGATCGTGTGCCACATTCAAGACAGCGGAGCTAAATGGTTCTATTTGATCTAGGTAATGCAGTTGGAAACTGGAGAGCTCCACAACTAAAACTTGGTACTCAGCCGGATCCCTGATGCAGTCGAGAATCGGTTTTCCAATGTTGCCGCACGCAACTGCCCTGACACCTCCGGCCAGAAGCATTGCCTCGGTAATCTCCGTGGTGGTGGTTTTTCCGTTGGTACCGGTTATGCAGATCCACTCTTGACCGTCACCAAAGCGATCTTTGAGTCGCCAAGCCAGATCAACATCTGTCCAGATCGGGATTCCGGATGAATTTGCTACCTCGACAATCAAACTTGATGGCATCACACCGGGAGAAACAATCACTATATCTGGGGCGAAGGAAGTCATTGCCGCAGACAAAAAATCGGCACTTTCATCAACAACACTCTCGACACCAAGGACATCCAAAATGTCCAAAATCTCTGGATCTGCAGATTCGGCCAGTACCAAAAGTTTGGAGCCGAGTTCATGCAAAGTATCGGCCACCGAGAAGCCAGTTTTTCCAAGCCCAACGACGGCAACCTTAATTTTTGACCAGTCAGAATTCCAGCTGGTTAGCTTTGCGAGGTCTGCTCCATTATTAGCCATAGATCCACTCGAGATAGAAAAGACCAATACCAGCCAGCACTGATAGTCCGGCGATAATCCAGAAGCGAACCACAACAGTTATTTCGGCCCACCCCTTTAGTTCAAAGTGATGGTGCAGCGGACTCATGAGGAAGATGCGTTTACCCTTGGTGATCTTGAAATACGCACGCTGCAAAATAACTGAACCCGTGACAATGACAAAAAGGCCACCGATCAGGACAAGCAGAATTTCAGTCCGGGACAAAATAGCCAGTGCGGCAAGTGCTCCACCCAAGGCCATGGCTCCGGTGTCACCCATGATGATCTGTGCAGGGGAAGTATTCCACCACAAAAAGCCAATTGCAGCTCCAGTGATAGCCGCAGCAATAACTGCGAGATCCAGCGGGTCACGAACCTCGTAGCATCGGCTTAGATTTTCAACCGCGAGACCACATTGCTGGTTGAACTGCCAAAAACCGATCACCGCGTAGGCACCGATAGCCATGATGCTCGCTCCAATGGCTAGACCGTCAAGACCGTCTGCTATGTTCACACCGTTTGAGGTAGCGGAGATAAGCAAGAAAATCCAAAGCACAACCAGAACAGAACCCGCGACGGTTCCAAACATCATCAAATCAAATCCGGTGTCTCGAACAATAGAAATTTGGGTAGATGCAGGGGTAACGCCGCGAGAGTTTGGATTGCCAAAAGCGAAACTGGCAAATACCAAGGCAACTATCGCCTGACCTGCAATTTTGGCCCAGCCCCCAAGCCCTAGAGATCTCTGGCGCTGGGTTTTTATGAAGTCATCCACAAACCCAACTAAGCCAAGACCTACCATGGCCAGAATTACCAAAAGCGCCGACACCGTAGGAGTCTCGTTGTTTAGGAACTTTCCAGAAAAGTAACCGGTTACGGAGGCCAAAATGATAACCAGACCGCCCATGGTCGGTGTTCCTCTTTTGGTGTGGTGTGACTCTGGTCCATCATCTCTAATGAACTGTCCCCAGTTCCATTTTCTAAACAGCCAAATGAAAATAGGAGTCAGAGTCAGGGTGAATGCCATTGAAACGGCCCCAGCGAGAAGTAGCGCTCTCATTTACTTTGCTCCATGAGGTCGTCTCCCAAAAACCGTAAGTTAGCCGACTTGGATGATTTCACCAGGACGGTATCGCCATCTGCGAGTATCCCACGCAGATAGTCCAAAGCCTCGTCAATCGAGAGGAAAAACTGTGATTCGCCGTCCCAGGAGCCCTCCTGCGAAGCGCCCATGTGAATTAGCTTGGCACCGGCGCCAACCACCACCAGTTGGTCTATGTTGTACCGAACCACCAGACGCCCAATTGCGTCGTGCTCGTGAATCGAATACTCCCCGAGCTCGGCCATTTCTCCCAAAACAGCTACAGTCTTCGAGCCCATCTTGCCAAGTTGTGCCAGTGTTTGAAGGGCCGCCTTCATTGAGTCCGGGCTCGCGTTGTAGGCGTCGTTGATAATTGTCACCCCATCAGATCGGACCAGTCGCTGCATCCTCCAGCGCTCCGCCAGCTCCATCGCCTCGAGGGCTCCAATAATTTGTGATTTGGTAGCTCCCAGCAGGCTCGCTACAGTAGCCGCCGCCAAAGCGTTCATGATGTGGTGCTCGCCCAATATCCGAAGCGCCACAGTTGTTTCTTCGCCGTCCGGCCATTTCAAATCGAACGATGTTCCGGTTTTGGTGAGGGTAATTTCAGTTGCAGAGAACTCAGCTTCTGAATTAGTGCCAAAAAAGTGAACTTTGGCTCTAGTCCTGTTTTTCATTTCAGAGACCATACCGTCGTCAGAATTTAGAACGAGTAGGCCACCTTCTTCAATGGCTTCGGCCAACTCCCCCTTGATGAGGGCGGTATTTTCAATTCCGCCGAATTCACCGGCGTGTGCCATGCCAACTTTTAGGATGACGCCGATGTCGGGGCGTGCCATTTTGGCAAGGTAGGCAATCGAGCCAATCCCCTCGGCACCCATTTCGACCACAAGAAAATCAGTAGCCAAATCAGCCCTAAGAATAGAGATCGGCGCTCCAACTTTGTTGTTGAAGGATTCAATCGGAGCGATTGTGTTTCCAAGCTTAGAAAGAATCCCGCGAAGCATATTCTTGGTGGTGGTTTTGCCGTTTGAACCGGTAATCCCAATAACTTTTAGCTTGCCCTTGGATTTTAGCTTCTCAATCAGCCAGGCCGCCAGGAGCCCCAAAGCCTCAACGCTGTCACTAACAACCAACTGGGTTATGTCTACATCGACGGGTCTTTGAACAATCGCTAGCACCGCACCTTTTTGTTTAGCATCGGAAACAAAGTCATGCCCGTCGGCCTGCTCACCGGGTTTGGCGATGAACAAGCTTCCCTCGCCAACTAGCCTCGAATCAGTTTCAACCGAACCCGTGACTTGAACACTTTCGTCCCCGATGAGCTTTGCACCAAGCACGCTTTCAAGTTCACTGGCGGCAGCGCGAATCATTTCCAACCCGCTTCCGCTAGAGCTTGGCGAGCTTGCTCACGTCCGGAGTATTTGGTTCGAACTCCCATGATGTCTCGGTGTTCTTGATGGCCGGGCCCAAACCAGATAATGGTGTCCCCCTTTGAAACCATCGAAACTGCAATTCGAATTGCACGTTCAGGTCCCTCAAGGTTTCTGATGTCGTGATCTGGTCTTTCTGCAACTGCGCCTTCATAGATCATTTGACGGATCACCGCCGGATCTTCAAACCTCGGGTTGTGGTCGGTGACAATCACCGCGTCGCTGAGCCTGGCGCAAATGGCCCCGATCATTGGGCGCTTAATCTTGTCGCGGTCACCGTCAAGACCAACAACGATAATTAGCTTCCCGGTGGTTATATTTTTTACCGCCTTGATTGTCATCTCGATTGAATCTGGCGTGTGCCCAAAATCCACATAAACACTCGGTGCTCCCTCGGGAGCAACATTGTCTCCGCGACCGGCAATCGGAGCGTCAATTCCGTCTTTTAGAGCCTCTGCCAACTTCTTCCAATCGTGACCGGCCTGAATCGCCATCAGAATCGCCACTCCGGCATTGGATGCCATGTAGTCGCCGATGATTGGAACTGAGCTAGAAATCTTTTCACCGTTTGGGCCGAGTAAATCAAAAGCCGTCAGACCGGTGGCCTGCTTGGTCACCAAAACTTTCCAATCTGAGGGAATGTCTTCCCGAAGCGTGATCGTCACGCAGGGCACCTCGCTGGCTTCCAGAAAAGGCTGCCCGTACGAAGTGTCTAGAC